>CAJWGZ010000051.1 GCA_913041075.1 uncultured Fidelibacterota bacterium
ATCGTAGATGATCCCTATATGTATGGACAGATAGCAGCAGCTAATTCAATTTCAGATATTTATGCCATGGGCGGCACACCACTATTTGCCTTGAATATTGTAGGTTTTCCAATCAAGGATCTCCCGAAAGAAATACTTTCCAAAATATTACAAGGCGGTGCTGATAAAGCAAAAGAAGCCGGGATATCCATTATTGGCGGGCACAGCATTGATGACAAAGAACCAAAATATGGACTGGTTGTCACCGGTGAAGTATCTCAAGATCAATTGGTAAAAAATTCCGGAGCCGAAACTGGAGATGCAATCCTATTAACGAAACCACTGGGAACAGGCATAATCACTACCAGCATTAAGAATGAACAAGCTTCTGCGGAATCGATTTCTGCTGCTATCGATTCAATGGCTTTGCTGAACAAACTTGCCGGCAGCATGCTGATCGATTACTCCGTTCATGCCGCAACAGATGTAACAGGTTTTGGTCTGCTGGGTCATGCTGCAGAATTATGCCGCAACAGCAATGTAGCAATGCAAATCAATTATAATGACCTCAAGTTCTTACCTGGTACGGAACAATTAGCACAACAAGATAACATACCGGGGGGAACCAAACGGAACCTCTCCTACGCCAGTCAATTCACCCATTTTGCAGAATCAATTACAGAATTGCACCAATTAATGATTGCTGATGCCCAAACTTCTGGTGGTTTGCTGATTACTCTACCACAACATCGGGTAGATGAATTTCTTGATAGCTATAATGATAAAGCACCTATCTCAGCCGTCCATATTGGCAATGTAACCGAAAAATCTGAGTTTCTTATTACCGTATTATAATTACTTGTATAGTATTCAGTAAATAACGTATTATATACGACAATAATTATCGGATATAAAAATGCTGAAATTAACAAGAAAAGTTGAATATGCGCTTATTGCTCTGCGACATATGCAGGATAAAGCGCCTGAATTGGTATCTTCTACCAAAGAAATTGCAACACAGTATAATATACCACTGGAGATTCTAGCCAAAACATTACAGCATCTGGCGAAAGAAAATATTATTGAACCGATCAATGGACCTCGTGGTGGATATCGACTTAAGGCACAGCTTGGTAATATTAATCTTGTTGAATTCTTTGAAAGAGTGGAAGGTCCATTAGGCCTCAGCGATTGTTTTTATGATTCAAACTGTTTGCAAATCGACTATTGCAATATTCGAACGCCCATCCAGCGCATCAATGCCAATATGATAAATATGTTTCGCAGTATGACGGTGCAGGATGTGACCAGCTAGGAGCACCAATGGCAGAACTAACAAAAGCAGATATCATAGCTGTGTTGAAACAGTGTTATGATCCTGAGATCCCAGTAGATCTATGGAACTTGGGACTGATCTATGATATTGTCTACAATAATCAATCCGCCGGACCAGTAGATGTCGATATCACTATGTCACTCACGACCCCGGGATGCGGTATGGCCGATCAAATGTCCCAAGATATCAAACAGAAAGTCGAAGCGCTGGATGGAGTGAACCAGACCACCGTTAAGGTTACATTTGACCCAGCTTGGAAACCAGAGATGATGACCGATGAAGCAAAAGAAAAGCTTGGATTTTACCCAACACCGGCACCCTCGGAAAAAACAGAATCAAATGAATGGGAGTAAACCATGAGCACTAAAGAAAAAGAATTAAAGGAATTCACTGCAGCAGCTATTTCTGTAACCCCACGGGCCTCTGAAAGAATCAAGAAATCCATGAAAATTGAGGATAAAGAGAACTGGGGTTTACGTATGTCCGTGGAACAGGGTGGCTGTTCAGGCATGAGCTATAAGATGTCCTTTGATGAAAAACGCGGTGAACAGGATAAAGTGTTTGAGAGTAGTGGTTTAACAATCTTTTGTGATATAAACAGTTGGCTCTATGTCCGCGGAATCGAGGTTGATTTCTCGGATGATATGCTCAACGGGGGTTTTAAGATACAAAATCCAAATGCAAACCGTTCCTGTGGTTGCGGAACGAGTTTTTCAGTCTAGGAAAACCCATTGAAAACACAAAACAAAACCATTGAGAAGGTTACTTCTCAAGACTACCAATACGGTTTCGTAACTGATATAGAACAGGACACGATCCCCCCAGGATTGAATGAAGATGTTATCCGTTTGATTTCCAATAAAAAAAATGAGCCTGATTGGTTGACCAACTGGCGTTTAAAGGCTTATAACAATTGGCTGAAGATGAATGAGCCTGATTGGGCCAAGGTTGATTATCCTAAGATTGACTATCAATCGATCAGCTATTACTCCGCACCAAAGGATAAATCTGACGGTCCAAAAAGTCTTGATGAAGTGGACCCAGAACTGGTTAAAACTTATGAAAAACTAGGTATTCCTTTGGAAGAACAAAAAATGTTGGCCGGGGTGGCGGTAGATGCTGTTTTTGACAGCGTCTCTGTTGCCACTACCTTCAAGGAAGATCTGGGAAAAGCAGGTGTGATATTTTCTTCCTTTTCGGAAGCTGTTCAGGATTACCCAGATCTGGTAAAGAAATACTTAGGTTCAGTTGTACCATACACTGACAATTACTTTGCAGCGCTCAACTCTGCTGTGTTCAGTGACGGGAGTTTTGTTTACATACCCAAAGGGGTGCGCTGTCCCATGGAATTATCTACCTATTTTCGCATCAATGCCATGAATACGGGCCAATTTGAGCGCACCTTGATCATAGCCGATGAAGGTAGTCACGTGAGCTATCTGGAAGGCTGTACAGCTCCCATGCGTGACGAAAACCAACTCCATGCTGCGGTGGTTGAATTGGTAGCTCATAAAGATGCAGAGATTAAATACTCCACAGTTCAGAACTGGTACCCTGGCAACCCAGAAACTGGTAAAGGTGGTGTCTATAATTTTGTAACCAAGCGTGGTATCTGCGAAGGATCCAATTCAAAAATTTCGTGGACACAGGTAGAGACTGGATCGGCTATCACCTGGAAATATCCCAGTTGTATTTTGAAAGGTGATGACTCAGTTGGCGAATTTTATTCTGTAGCGGTTGCCAACAATTTTCAGCAAGCGGATACGGGTACCAAAATGATTCATTCTGGCAAGAATACCCGCAGTACAATTATTTCCAAAGGTATTTCTGCCGGTAAAGGACAAAATACCTATCGTGGACAGGTAAAAATCATGAAAAATGCTGAGAATGCCAGAAATTATTCCCAGTGTGACTCAATATTGATTGGGGATCAATGCAGTGCACATACTTTTCCCTATATTGATGTACGCAATCCCAGCGCACAAATGGAACATGAAGCGTCCACTTCCACTATCGGAGAGGATCAATTATTTTATTGTAACCAGCGGGGCATTTCTACGGAGGATGCAGTATCATTGATAGTGAATGGATTCTGTAAGGAAGTATTTAGGGAATTACCCATGGAATTTGCAGTTGAGGCGCAAAAACTAATGGAAGTAACTCTTGAGGGAAGCGTTGGTTGATCAGGGGTAGATTATGCTAGAAATCAAAGATTTACACGTTAAAGTCGAAGATAAGGATATTCTCAAGGGCATAAACCTCACCGTACATCCGGGCGAATTACATGCTATCATGGGTCGGAATGGTTCTGGTAAAAGTACGCTGGCCAATGTAATCGCTGGTCAGGAATCCTATGAGATTACCAGTGGTGACATCCTCTATAATGGTACAAGTATTATTTCTGAAAGTCCTGAAGAAAGAGCCTTGGCCGGCATTTTCATGTCATTTCAATATCCCGTAATCATTCCCGGGGTTAACAACACCTATTTCCTCAAGGCGGCATTGAATGCTATAAGGAAACATCAAGGCAAGACGGAATTAGATGCTGTGGAATTCCTAAAGCTGATCAGAAAAAAATTGGCAGTAGTCGAAATGGATGAGAAATATTTGCATCGGGCTGTGAATGATGGATTTTCCGGCGGTGAAAAGAAAAAGAATGAAATACTGCAGATGCTTACCCTTGAGCCAGCACTTGCCATCCTGGATGAAACTGATTCCGGACTAGATATAGATGCTCTGAAGATTGTGGCCGCTGGCGTTAATAATTACCGTCGGGATGATCGCGCCATTGTGATCATCACCCATTACCAAAGAATTCTAAAATACCTGGAAGCGGATTATGTACACGTATTGATAAATGGAAAAATCGCTAAATCTGGTGGTGAAAATCTCGCTGAACAATTGGAAGAAAAAGGCTACAGCTGGCTGGATAATTAATATGCATTTTCTAGAAAAAGAATTAAACCAATTGATCCAATTTTGGGATGAAGAGCCGGATGCACTACACACTTTGCGCAGTAGTGCTTTTAAACAATATAAAGAGGTTGGTTTACCAAATAGAAAATGGGAAGGCTGGCAATTCACAGATTTTTCGGCACTTGAAAAAACATCCTACCGTTTGGCATCACCTGGAGATATACCGCCGGTTCCAGAAACACTGCCAACCATTGCTAACTGCAATCGTATCCTTATTATCAATGGGCATTTTCAAGAAAATTTGTCTGTACTGCCAGACAAAGTAACTGTGCAAACATTGCAGCAAGCATATGCGACCAATCCAGAAATATTTAATAAGGCGGTGGTTAACAATTCAAATCCATTTCACAATTTAAATACAGCGCTGATGAATTCTGGCCTGGCCATAATTGTTGGCAATAATGCTGTCATTGATGATCCAATACATATTCTTTATTACACTACCGGTTTAACTGAGCCCATTATGAATCATCCTCTTTTTCTAATAGTTGCGGGTGCTGATTCTGAAACTACTATTATCGAACACTACGCCGGAGCGACCAATGTTCAATACTGGCAAAATGTTGTTACCAATATAAAATTATCTAATAATGCTGTATTAAATCACACCCGTATACAAGAGGAAGACCACAATGGTAGCCATATTGCTGATACGGTCTATTCACTTGGAAAAGATGCCCAATTAAATGCTTTTCATTTTGCTTCCGGAAGTTCGCTATACCGTCAGAATATTCAAGTAAATCTGGCTAGCAGTGGTGCATCATCTATGGTTAATGGTCTCTGTATCGCGAAAGATCATCAACACCTTGATCAGCACATCATTATCAATCACCTGAAAGAAAACTGCAACAGTAACCAATTATTTAAATATATTTTATCCGATACTTCAGCAGGTGTGTTTAACGGGCGTGTAATTGTAAGTGAAGGTGCGCAAAAAACAGACGCGCAGCAGACTACAAGAAATCTGCTGCTGACCGATAAGGCTATGGCCCACTCTAATCCGCAGTTAGAGATCTATGCAGATGATGTAAAGTGTTCTCATGGGTCCACAACTGGTCAATTGGACGAGAATGCAATATTCTATATGCGCTCCCGCGGTATTGATGTACGAACGGCACAATTATTACTAATCAGCGGGTTTGCTAAAGAAGTTATGGAAACCATAACCAATACAAATATTGACACTTATATCGATGAAAAACTGACTACTTGGCTCGAGCATATTGGAGTGACGCTATGACTACGATCCAGGATACGATGACCCTAATAAAAGATGAGTTCTCCATCTTCAATGAACCACAAGAAAAATACGTACTTTTAGTTGATCTGGCCAAAAAATCTTCAGGATTACCTCCTGAAAAGCAGACCGATAAAAACAAAGTTAATGGCTGTATTTCGCAAGCCTGGATTATCGCTGATAAGCAAACCGATGATACCTATAACTTTCAAACAGACTCTGATGCGATGATTGTTAAAGGCTTGTTATTTATTTTGCAAAGATTATTTAATGGGCAGCGAAAAGAAGATATAGTGTCAATTGATGGTCAGAATATATTAGATCATATTGGTCTTGAGGGAACAATTAGTAACCAGAGAACAAATGGTTTTGGTGCGGCGATCAACAAAATTCAACATGAGCTGGTAGCGTAATCATGATCAATCCCACACATATTGATGAACAGGTAACTCTGGCACGTGATGTCGAGGTTATAACAATACCCTTTGGCTCTAAAACCATATTAAAAAAAGGTGAAGTTGGACAGATTACGCAGGCGTTGGGCAGCAGTTATACTGTTATGATCGGTGGCAATTTATTTCGTATTGATGGTAAAGATGCTGACTCTATCGGCAAGGAAGCATTAGAAGAACTCGACAAATCGCATGAAAAAGAAAACGGACACTTAAATGAACAGGCAGTGTGGGATGCAATGAAAACATGTTATGACCCTGAAATCCCCGTTAATATAGTTGATTTGGGATTAATCTATTCTTGTGAATTCAATATTATGGACAATAATAGCACGTTGGTAGAAATTAAAATGACACTTACTGCGCCTGGTTGTGGTATGGGACCAGTAATTGCTGATGAAGTTAAACAAAAAGTAAACGGTGTACCTGGTGTGGGAGATGTTAAATTGGAACTTGTATGGGATCCGCCGTGGGATCAGTCTATGATTTCAGAAGCAGCAAGACTGCAGATGGGTCTACTATAGGGCTTCCTTGGAAAATTTTGACCCCAACCAAATTCGGGAAGATTTCCCGATTTATACTAATTCAGAAGTACCGCTAGTTTACCTTGATAATGCTGCGACTTCCCAGCGCCCGCAAGCAGTACTAGACGCAGTAAATAAATACTATACCGAGTTCAACGCCAATGTGCATCGGGCAGTATACAGTTTCGGGGAAAAAGCTACTACCGCTTATGAAGATGCCCGACAAACCATCGCCGATTTTATTGGCGCAGACAACACATCCATTATTTTTACTGGTGGCACAACAGAATCAATAAACCTCGCCGCCTATGCCTGGGCAAGAAATAATCTAACATCAGAAGATGAAATACTGGTCACTGAAATGGAACACCATAGTAATCTTGTGCCCTGGCAGCTTGCTGCTCAAGCAACAGGCGCAAGCTTAAAATATATACCTTTCAATGAAGATGGTTCACTTGATCTGGAAGACCCAGATAAATATTTCACAGCAAAAACAAAATTTGTAGCTGTTATACACCAATCAAATGTCCTGGGTACCATTAATCCAGTGAAAGACATTGTGCGCATGGCTCACGATGTTGGTGCTGTAACGCTTGTTGATGGCGCCCAATGGGCCCCCCATGGGCGCACTGATATACAAGACATCGACTGTGATTTCTACGCTTTTTCAGGCCATAAAATGCTTGGACCAAC
>CAJWGZ010000052.1 GCA_913041075.1 uncultured Fidelibacterota bacterium
CTGGTACCTATGGGCATAAAAACAGGTGTATCTATTTGGGAATGATATGTATTCAGTGTACCAGTTCGAGCGGAAGAATTAGGATCAGTTGATGTGATAGAAAAATTCAACTGTCAAAATAAATTACTAAATACTTCCTTTACGGAAGAAACACCAATTACTTTTATTTTAGTGTTGGATTTCTTGAATCGCTTTAGGTTGGATTGTGGTACAATAATCTGCTTAAACCCCAAGGCTTCAGTTTCTGCTACGCGTTTATCCAGCTTCGCTACTGACCGTACTTCACCAACTAGACCCACTTCCCCAACTAATACTGTATCTTGGGGGATAATGATGTCTTTTGCACTAGAAGCAAGCGCCGTGATTACCGCAAGATCTGCTGTTGGATCACTGATACGAAGACCGCCAACCAGATTTACAAATACATCCTTTGTACCCATTACCATCCCTAGTCTCTTTTCCAAAACAGCTAAAAACATGGATAACCGTTTATAATCAATACCATTGGCATTACGTTGCGGTGTACCAAAATTTGCGTTCGATACCAATGCTTGTACTTCTACCAGTATAGGTCTGGTCCCTTCCAGAGCAGGAAATACAGCTGATCCAGGGACTTCTTTTGTCCGCTCAGCAAGAAAAAGTTCAGATGGATTAGATACTTCCTCTAACCCCTGTTTACTCATTTGAAATATCCCTACTTCATTTGTAGTTCCAAAACGGTTTTTTTCTGAGCGTAAAACTCGATGGTCAAAACGTGGGTCACCTTCTAGATATAACACAGTATCTACCATATGCTCCAGCATCTTTGGTCCGGCGATTATACCTTCTTTGGTAACATGTCCAATTACAATTACGGATACACCATTTTGCTTTGACATTGTCAAAAATTGTTGACCACATTCTCGAATTTGGCCTGGAGAGCCCGGGATCGAATCGATATTATCGCTATATATAGTTTGAATGGAATCCAAAATCAGCAATTTTGGTTTAAGCAGCGCAACCTGATCCAAAATAACTTGAGCATTATTTTCAGTTGATAGGTGGATCAAATTTGAATCTATTCCTAAGCGTTTCGCTCGTAAGGCCAATTGATCTTCACTTTCTTCAGCAGATACATATAATACTTTACTGTTTAAACCAGGTATTATCTGTAGTGCCAGTGTGGATTTACCAACACCTGGGCTACCACCAAGCAATATCATTGATCCAGGTAAAATACCGCCGCCTAAAACACGATCTACTTCAGGTATCCCTGTATTATTTCTATTGATTTTTCCTTTTTTCAGTAAATCTACCATTTTTGTCGTGGACCGTGGTCGACCGTTAGATCGCGTTCGTGATTTGGTATTTACTTTATATTCACTTAGCGTACCCCATTCACTACAGGATGGACACTGTCCATTCCATTTAGCAAATTCGTTGCCACAAGAAGAACAAAGGAATACTATTCTAACTTTAGATTTCGCCATGATCGGTCGGGAAATTGACCTTGACCAAACGGATTGTCAAGAACTAAGGGATGGTTACCAGTCTGTACCGATGGAAAAATAATACTGCGGTTTAGAATAACCAGTAGGATTAACATCCCATGCTGTATCAATCCTCAATAAAAAATAGCCCAAATTGATTTTCACGCCAACACCAAATCCAGCTATGACAGGGGTTATACCATCAGGTAGTGAATAATCACCATATTTCTGACGCATATTATTTGTTTCATCGAATTCATCTAAATTATCCCAGGCAGCACCTACATCAAGGAATAGATAACTACCAAAGTTGCTAAAGACAAATTTATTAGGTATACCAAATGCAAAAAGAAAAGGAAATCTGAATTCTAGATTCATAAGTGCGACATTGCTTCCAGTCCTTTCAAAAAAACGGTAACCACGCATAGGAAATACAAAGTCTGATAAATAGACATCGATCAGCATTGATGTATTACTTGTATCAATTGGCTGACTACGGAATTGACTATTATCTTTGTGTCCAAATGTTTCGCCACGCCCACCGATCCAATTCTGTAAACCGCCTAATACAAATTTTTGCGGATTAGGGCCAAAACTCTTACCAAACGTTATCCTTCCAGCCAAACTCGTAAACCTACTAAACATATAGTATTTCCTGATGTCAAACTTTATGGTCTGGTATTTCAATTTGCTTGCACCAAGCCCGGGACTAATTCTTAATGTAGTATTATGACGGACACCATCTATGGGGCCTGTGTAACCGTATATGGTATTATCAAAAATATAACTCGATGTTAGCATCATAACATCAGCAGCATCTCGAGCGGTTTCAGAATATTGACGTGTAATAAAATCCTGCTGCCATAACCCATATTCAATCTTATTATACGTTAGACCTGCATCAAATCTATTGAATCTATTGAAGGGATAGGATATTAACCCCTGAGTACCATAATACCGTAATCGATAAAAATTACCATAACCATAATTATACATATCAGCCTGGTGAAATATTGCGAAATAATAATCTGCGCGATTCTTTAAATATGCATAAGTAAAATAATAATCACTCCTATCCAAACTAATGACTAATTCGGTTCCCAGAGATATTTGATGGTCACCCAAAACGTCACTGAAAGCGAATTGCGTCATCCCTTGGGCACCAAAAAAGGTGCTATAGCTAGCATAACCAAGGACCATGTCCATGGTTAGTCTAGTTTTATAAGGCTGCGGTATATAATCTCCATCTGCAGAAATAAGTGAATCGGCCACTACGAACATACCTGAATCAGGTTCTGATACATTAGTATTTTGGTTATAATTCCTGTATTCTGGCGCAAAAATATAATTGGAATAATCTCTTCCTGAAGTTCGATTAGTGTTAATGCCGGTTGATTTATTCCGACGGAAATCTACCAGTAAGTCATCTCCCGATTTTCTGTCTTTGATGAATTGTGTTGGATTGATTTCAATAACATTCATATCTATTGGGTTTGCTAAGCGAAAGATATCCCAACCATTATCTGAATACCCCGCAAAGACCATGACATCATCATCATCTGAGAGACTAATTTGGAATAAACCGGTAAGTATGTTAGTTAATGGTTCAATCTTATCGTTATCCATGTCATGCCTGTATAGATTTGATATACCGCTTTCATCAGACGTATAAAACAGCACATTATCCGTCTTTGCCCAGATAGGATAATTTTCATTGTCATCAGTATCTGTAATTCTTTGGAAAGAATTATTTGAAATATCTAAAGTAAAAATGTCAGTCTGAAAATGCGTTATTTTTAATACAGGTAAATCGGGATCAGATAAATCGTTTTCGCTTTTATTGCGACTGGAAACATAAGCAATACTATTACCATTGGGATTCCATACTGGTTCTGAATCTGAATAGATATCGTTTGTTAGATTTATAAGTGTTTTATTTTCCAGATCATAAAGATAAATATCGCTGGCATTTGCTTTATTGCCTACAAATGCAATTTGTTGACCATTGGGACTCCAGGCTGCTGAAAAAATACCATCCAAATCAAAGGTTAGTTTTTTCTTATTGCGCGGTTTTTCTACATCGATCAAATACAATGCATCCTGTACGCCAGCCTTTGCCGCAATGACAATTTTTTTGCTATCTGGAGACCACGATATTCCGGGTTGTAGCCATTTTAATTCCTCAAAATCTATGGATCGATTACCTTTAACTAGTTTGCGGATATTTTTCCCATCTATTGCATCAATAAGGGAAATGTTAGCAAACCCTGATTTATCTTCCAGAATAGCAATCTTACTGCCATCGGGTGAAATTGCTGGTGATATGTTGTAGTAATTATTTTTTTCTTTATGGTCCGTCAATCTGATAGCGATATCTTCAATTTCCTCACGACCATTTATATCCGGCCAATATTCTTTTTTCAAGTATTTTTGCCACTGTTTTGTCAACCCCTTGAAATCCATTCCTATTGCTTTTTCAAAGCCTTCCTCCGCACTTTGGGTGAATTTCATTGCGGTGAATACTTCGCCGATTTTTTCCCGTCCATATTTTTCGGCAATGAATCGCCAGACTGATTGTCCTCCCTTATATGCAAGAAAAGATTCCAACTGCTCTACTGTAGGCATTTCCTCATGAACGGCTAGATCACGTAAAATCATATCTGCCTGTGTATCCCAGTTCATAGAAAGATATTCTGCCAAACCTTCATTGGCCCACAACGGAACGCGCAGCTTTACCCTACCAGAGTATACATTCTGCGCAGAACCATAAACCATGTCATTTATGACAGCATGGACTAGTTCATGATGGATCACATGGCGGAACTGCTCATAGTCACCTTCAAAAGGAATAACTACACGGTTCTTGAATAACTCGGTAACACCGCCTATTCCTTCTTGCATATATGGTAAAATAACATTTGTTTGCTGGAAATCATTATGTGAGTGATAAATAATTATTGGTACACGTTTTCGTAATGTCCAGCGTAGGTGCTTGGATATTTGTTCATAAGCTTCTTCACCTTTTTCTGCAGTGAATTGTGCTAGATCGATACCATCACCATAATAATAAATATCAAAATGAGGAGTTGTAATAAAAGACCAATTAAAATTTCTATACTGGACCTTATTTTGCCCGAAAGATTGACCTACAGCTAGATGACTAGCTAGGATCATAATACCTATAATTACCCTAAACATGATATTAGTACTTTAATTTACTCTACAAGTTCGAAAATTTTGACACTATTTATTTGTTAATGTTAAATATGGAGATGAATTGAATTTGATTGCCTATCCTAAATCTTACAGTTTAGTTTCAGATGGTATGCAATTGCCGGTCTATTTTATTTCAGATGTTCATCTCATGGATCAGTTGTCCGAAAGTGAAACAAATAACCAAAAACCACTCTATCGTTTTCTTGACCATATAAAACATACTGGTGGAACGCTATTTATCAACGGTGATTTGTTTGATTTCTATTTTGAATATAAGGATGTAATTCCAAAAGGTTATTTCCCCATATACAATCAATTATATACCTTGAAAAATTCCGGTATTGAAATCCATTATATTTTGGGAAATCATGACTACTGGGTTATGGATTTCATGAAAAAACATTTAACGACACAAACATACGAAAACGATGTAACGCTGGAATTAAATGGTAAAAAATTCTACATTTCACATGGTGATGGCTACCTTTCTTGGGACCATGGATACAGATTATTGAAGCGTATAATTCATAGCCGGCTATTTATATGGTCTTATCGCTGGATCCACCCGAACATTAGTTTTAAGATTGCCAGTTGGATCTCCAAGCGCGGCAAACACTATGACCATTCAGATGAGTATAATCAGCGCGTACTAGATGAAATGACTGAACTTGCGAAGAAAAAAGTTCGGCAAGGTTTTGATTATCTTGTTTTAGGGCATTATCATCAGGCTATTGATCAGTCAGTTGAAAATGGAAAATTGATTATTTTAGGGGATTGGCTAACATTTTTTACATACGGCTATTTTGATGGTACTGACCTCACACTCAAAAAATGGGTCGAACATGATGCGTAGTAAGGCATTAATCCTACTACTGTTGCTATCATTCACCCTTAATAGTTGTTCATTTATCAAAAAGATTTTCCCTGGTAAACAAGAGGAAGCTCCCAGTGTAACTTTTGAATTAATCGATAAATTACGGATTGCTTACGAAGACGGTCGGATTCAGGCTCTTGAAGAGTTGATTTCAATATATAATGATAGCAGCTTACCCTTCGAGGCACGTATTGAAGCAGGTAAAGTACTTGGAGACTCTCAACATCCCACGGCACTCAATGCGATTGCACAGGCGGTTTCAAGTGGGGCAGCTCTAGATATAACTTTCATGGAAGAATCCATAAAACTGCTAGCGAAATTCAGAGAAAACCCTAAGGCAGCAGAAGCTATGATCCAAGGCATGGAAAATATTGAACTAAAAACTAATAGTTTACACATGACACTGGTAAGAAGCCTGAATAAAATCCGTGTGGAAGACCAAGTATTGGCATTACTTGACCTTTATGAGATCGCTCATGCTAATGTTGAACGAACCGATCTGCTTTTAGCTGAAACATTGGGGGCAATTGGAACAGAAGAAGTAGTTCCAATATTAGTAAGTATCGCAAAAAATCCTATCTTAAAAATTGGTGTTCGAAACCGTGCAGTAGAAATTCTCGGTAAAAAAGACCCTGGTGAGGTGGCTAATGCATTTGCCGAGTTGTTAAATGATCCCGCTACTAATTTAGAAGTACGGGAATTCGCTTTAAATACTATGCGTGGTGTGAAACAAGAAAACCTTATTCTAGCTCTATTAAATACATATAATGCGGGCCGCAGCGAATATTACAGTCTTCTGAATACCCTACTAGAAACACTGGGAAACTTCGATGACCCCCAAGTATTTAAAGCCATTATCCAAATTGGTCTAACTGATGATCTACCCATTGATTTAAGAAAAAAAGCTATTGAAAGCCTAGGAGGATTAAATAATCCAAATGTAATCCCAAGATTTCTGCCACTATTAGCAGATGCAAAAAACTATACACTCCATGGTCCTATTGTTCAGATGGTCGGTAGGTTAGGTAAACAGGATCTGTATCATGAAAAGATACGTCGATTAGCATTTGCCGCCCATATGAAAGAAAGCCAATACATTGTACCATAGAGTAATTGCAACCATTCTGTTAATTCAATTTGGCTTAGCGCAGGATACTACTACTGCAGACCAGATTGAAGATCCATTTGAAATTGTGGAAGAGGATACGGCAACATTTAATATATTAGATACTACATTGATCCCCATACCAGAATTACGAGATGATAGAGATACACTTACTCTACTTCCCCCTGGTAAGCCCTTTTTTAATTATGATTCAGATATAAAACAATTGCAAAACCAGATAGATTCATTGAGAGCTATAGTAAAAGTCATTGAAAAATATCAGAGTATGCCCACAGTTGACGAGGATATTATAAATCTAATTAAAGTTCCTGATTTGCAACATCGCATTGAACTAACAAATGGTAC
>CAJWGZ010000053.1 GCA_913041075.1 uncultured Fidelibacterota bacterium
GGCCATTAGCACATTTTATCACTGTAGTAACTATATCGCCTAATTTGAAGTCTATAGCTGCATTGGGATGATCAGGACCACTGTGATCCACAATAAACTGATGCAGTCCGCGTGTTTGCGTTGCTGTAGATGTCAAATGGACCATCCGATTACCGCGATTAATATCCAGCATAGTGCTTACCGGCCCAAGTCCGTGGGTGGGATATAGGTCACCGTTACGACTTACACTATGATTTGTACGCCATTTCGCTTCACTATAACCTTTTTCACCGAATTCCACACCACCACCATATGGTTTTATGCCGTCATTAAATTTTACTTTCCGTAAATCATGTTGGTACCCCCCCTGACAGTGCAATAATTCACCAAAAAGACCTTTACGCGCCATATTCAATACTGCCATGATGTCACGGCGATAGCACACATTTTCCATGATCATACAGAACCTGCCAGTTTTTTCGGAAGTATTCACCAGATCCCAGCAATCTGCAACCGTAAGAGCTGCAGGTACTTCTGTACCAACATGCTTTCCTGCTTTCATGGCTGCTATGGCCATAGGATGGTGCCATTCCCATGGGGTTGCTATATATACACCATCCAAATCCTCATTCTTCAACATATTTCGAAAATCTTCATCGCCTTTATTATATACTTTTGGTTCAGGATGCCCTGCTTTTTTTAGTACTGTTAAGGCCTTGTTTATCATGCCATCATCAATATCGCAGATAGCAGGAATATCCACATCCTGTCTGTGCGTCGTTAAGTTCATCATACCCTGTCCTCGCAGGCCAGTGCCAATAAAACCAACCCGCAGTCGGCTTTTGGTAACAGGAAATGAAAATAATTTGCTGGGATATATCGCTGCACCTGAGCTCAATAAGGAGCTCATAAGTAAAAATTCTCGGCGCTTCATAATATTATTTATTGTTTACTGATAATGGCCATGTTCAGCCTGCAGCCCAAGTTAAAACCAAATAAATGGCTACAGTAGCGCCAAAAATTCCAACCGATACTTTCTTTGCCATAGGCCAGGGCGTCATATCTACAGGCGCAGGTGTCTTTTCCTCACTAACGGCAATTTCTTCTTTTGTTTTGGGCGCTAGATGACCAATGATCAGCATAACACCAATGGAAGCCAGGAAACTAATAAAATAACCATGCAGCCAATGCAGATCACCATCGGTGTTAGCAAAAAATGGGATTACATCTTTTATATTTACAAAGGTAAAGAATGAATAAAATGAAATACCTACAATCATCCCAATCTTTGCTGCCAGAGCAGGTACATGTTTTGTAGTTATTCCCAAAAGGAATATTCCTATGATTGGAACACTGTAGAGACCATTAACCTTTTGTAAATATTGAAATATGGATTCCATCTGGGCCAATTGTGGTGCAAGAAGAATAGAAGCCACGGCTAGTAGTATACCAAAATACTTTCCGATTTTTACAGTCTCTTCACCAGAAGCAGAAGGATTGATATAGCCGCGATAAAATTGTAGGGAAAAAAGTGTGGAAGCGCTATTCAACGCACTATTAAAGGAACTTAAAATGGAACCAACCAGCACCGCAGCAAATAGACCCAAAGACCAATCCGGTAGTACATGGCGTACGACAGCGCCATAAACCTGATCCTGTTTACCAATATTCAAATCTGGCATATGAAGGGCAATTATTCCTGGCAAACATAACATAATTGGGCCCAATAATTTCATGCCTGAAGCAAAAAGGACACCCTTTTGGCCCTCCGCTAGACTACGGGCA
This sequence comes from uncultured Fidelibacterota bacterium, assembly GCA_913041075.1. Classification (GTDB taxonomy): domain Bacteria; phylum Fidelibacterota; class Marinisomatia; order Marinisomatales; family TCS55. The sequence continues at coordinate 1,765 of CAJWGZ010000053.1, forward strand.
GCCATGGCCCGTTGTACAATTACCTGATTTGTGGACCAGTAAAAAACTTGGATAAACATCATTCCCGTAAATAAAGTTGGCCAGGGGACAGTAACTGTTTTACCATCTATATTTTCTTGAGCAAGAACTGCCAGATATTGCGGATTATCCCGGCCAAGAGTTGCCAAACCCTCGAAAAATGATCCTCCACCCAAAGCAGCTAACGCAAGAAATGGGATTGCCAAACCACCGATAAGCAGACCGATCCCATTCAAGGTATCACTCACTGCAACAGATTTTAATCCACCAAAAATTGCATAGGAACTACCCAAAACACCAATGATAGCAACAACAATATAAAGGGGCATATTCAACCCGAACATAGTTATTAATGCCAGGGATCCAGTATACAAGACCACCGGCAATAAAACTGTTACATATCCAAATAGAAACAGACCTGAAACCATTGAGCGGGTTGTTTTATCAAAACGTTTTTCCAGGAACGCAGGAGTTGTTGTAAAGCCGCTAGCCAGATATGTTGGTAGAAACACCAGTGCCGTAGCGATCATGGCAAATGCGGCCAAAGCTTCCCAAGCCACACCAACCAAAGCTTTATCCCCAAAAACATCACCGTTCAAACCCACTAATTGCTCAGTGGATAAATTAGTAAGTAATAATGAACCAGCAACCATTGGCCAGGTTAAGGCCCGGCCACCAGTAAAATATTCTTCCGTTGCACTCTTGCTTTTCTTCATTCGTCCGACAAAGACGTAAGTAAAAACTGCGACTGCCGCCGTAGCTGTAATGAAAGATACTATAGAGATAGTATTCACAATATGTTACTCCAATTCACTCTATTTTATTTTCAATTTTGAAAGTGTCATAAGATCATCATCTTTTACAAAGGGTCTAAGGTAAAAATGATATTCGTAGCTAATAGAATTTCCAGCCAGGGTGTATTTCAAATGCGGTCGCGCACCCCAACTATTGTCACCTCCTACACCAGTTTGGCGATAATCAATAAGCCAATCTACTTGATTCTTTGGTTGCAAATCCAGTTTGCCGTGATGACGACCTGCAGGTACATAATCGAGGTCGCTGTATGGATATTGATGTACACTACCATCAAATGTTGGCTGCCCAATGGCTAATAAACCAATAGTTCCATTATCCAGGGCCATCCACCGTATATCTGTTTTATTCCCTGTTTCTTGGGGGCGGACGTAAGGGTAAGTCTGATCCCAAACTGAGCCAGAAAAAACTTTCACAGATGTTGATGTTTTCCGATCCCAATAACTTTCGTGTGGTCCCCGCCCATACCAAGTTAATCTGTTGAAATCTTTTGGTAATGTCATTTTCATTCCGAATCTTGGTATTTCTGGTAATTTTTTATTTCCAGTTTTCAGTTGCTGTTGAATATCAATTAATCCATTACCGTAGATTCGGTAAGTCATTGTGATTCTAGATCCCGTGATTTTATGCTCCGTGATCACTTTTATCTTGGCCACATTATTTGCCAAGGAACGCTGGAAATATTGAACGGTTAATTCTTTACCTACATTTTTCCACCTAGCTGTCCTGATGTGCATCTGATTTCCAAGATCATTATCAAGAGGTGCACGCCAGAAATGTGGTATTAGGTCTGATTTTATTATTTGTCTATTATTGAAAATATATTCCGACAAATATCCTGTTCCTTTAGTAAAAGAGACCTGAAATTTTTCTCCAATTACACTGACGGTACTATCTGTCTCCGAAAGATGTATCACCGGCAAATCATTGGGGTCTTGTGTTACAGTAGAACGGCTAATAGGTAATTTAAATTGTTCCCAAGCAACAATATGTTTTTTTTGTATAAGCGGTAGATTGCGATTCGTTCTGGCCTGTATTGTAAGGAAATATTCTGCACCGGGTCTAGGAACAACCCCGGAAAGATTGAATGATAAAACAGTGCTCTGTCTAGGATGCAGATCTAACTTTTCTAATTTACCCGATTCCACTGTTTTACCATCCTCAGCGATGAACCAAGTAAAATCTAGATGATCCAGATTTATAAAATCGTACCGATTAGTTATTTTTACCTGTCCACGGGCAATATTTTCTGCTTCAAATTTCACTGGTTGATAGACCTTTTTCACTTCGAAAAAATGCGGGTTTGGTGTACGATCCGCTGCCACCAGTCCATTGGCACAAAAATTGGAATCATTCACAGTGAACTCTTTACCAAAATCACCGCCGTAAGCCCAGTAATCCCTACCGCTGGAATCTGTTTTCAGAATAACCTGGTCTACCCAATCCCAGATAAAGCCACCTTGTAGAGTCGAGTATTTTTCAAATGTGTCCCAATAATCCTGCAGATTACCAACGCTGTTTCCCATAGCATGAGCATATTCGCAGAGGATAAGTGGACGAGATGGATCGTTTTCTGCATATTTTGAAATAGATTCAATTGTTGAGTACATAGGGAAAACCACATCTGTATGGTCCCTGTCCTTTGCTGGTTCATATACAACCGGTCGGGATGGATCTTTATCTTTAATCCATTTGTAAAGTACTCTGAAATTGTTTCCGTCTCCTGCTTCATTTCCCATTGACCACATAATAATACAGGGCTGATTTTTGTCCCTTTCCACCATTGATCTACCGCGATCCAGCCAAGCTGCTTTCCATTCTGGATCATCAGCAATATAACCATACTTCTGTGGATGGAATTGCATACCGTGTGCTTCAATATTTGCCTCATCTATGACATATAAGCCGTATTCGTTGCATAATTCATACCAGCGCACTTGATTTGGGTAGTGGCTTGTCCTTACTGCGTTTATGTTATACTCTTTCATTAATTGGATATCTTTAATCATTAGCTCTTCTGTAATCGATCGCCCCCGCACAGGATCCCATTCATGGCGGTTAACACCGCGAAACATTACAGCTTTCCCATTCACAAGCAAATTTCCATCTGCTATCTCTACCTTTTTGAATCCTACCTGCTGCGTAAAACTTTGAATAATTTTTCTATCAGCATCCAAAATTGTAATCATTAGTCTGTATAGATTTGGGGTCTCTGCTGACCATCTATCTACATCCTTAATAACCGAATTGTAATATATTGTATCAGATTTACTACATTTTATTTCTCTATCAAACGTAAGGACAGATAACTGAGGGTTGTCTAATCTAGTTAATTTTCCTCGGATCAAAACATCTACGGTGTCAGATGTATTATTAAATAAATCAATAAGCAATTCGAATTGACCATTTTGATATGCGCTATCTAGACCTGCTATCACAGCATAATCAGAAACTCTTACTTTTGGTTGAGCACGAATGAAAACATCTCGTTCTATTCCACTGATACGCCAAGTATCCTGTCCTTCAAGATAGGAACCATCAGAAAAACGGTAAACTTGAACCGAAACAGTATTTTCACCGGTTACAACAAAATCAGTAATATCGAATTCGGCAGGTGTTTTTGAATCCTGACTATAGCCTATAAACTGTCCGTTGATCCATAAATAAAATGCAGACCGTACTCCATCAAATTGAATAAAAATATCGCGGGTTAACCAATCACCAGATAAAAGAAAATTACGTCGGTAGCTACCTACACGATTGTAATCATGTGGTACTGAAGGCGGCTCAGGTGGGAATGGATATTCTTCATCAAGATAAATTGGAACAGACCAGCCTTGCATTTCCCAACTCCCTGGTACATCTATATCATCCCATTGTGTTACATCAAATTCTCTTTTCATAAAATCCAAGGGTCGACTTTCAGGATTCAATGCATAATGGAACTTCCACTGTCCATTCAAAGACTGATAATAATGTGATTTTTCCGGATTGCCCGATAATGCCAGATCCTCAGATTCATAATGAAAAAAATGAGCTTTGGGCTCTTCCCGATTTATACTTAAAACTGCCGGGTTTTCCCAGTCAGGCTGATCAATTGATTTCTTGTTAACTACCATGAAATAAGCAATCAATATAATTGTTATCAATACCAGTATATTAACAAAAGTTTTAATCATGTACTTTTAGTTGAAATTATCTTGCATTAATAACTTATTTAAAGTTCCAACCAATTGATCAGCATTATCATTGGTAAACACCATTGGTGGTTTGATTTTCAGAACATTATGGTCTGGACCATCGGTGCTTATAAGTATTCCATGATCTTTCATATCATTCGCTATTTTTTCCGCCTCATCACTTGCAGGAGTCAGTTTTTCAGGGTCTTTTATCAATTCAATACCTAAAAATAGACCACGTCCCCGCACATCACCAATAATATTATGCTTTTGTTTCAAATCATTTAATTGGTCCATTAAATACGCACCCACCCGAAACGCGTTTGCTTGTAATTTTTCTTCTTCTATTACCTGCAGCACGGCTCGACCGACAGCGCAAGATACAGGGTTTCCTCCAAAAGAATTAAAGTATTCCATACCATTATTAAATGTATCAGCAATTTCTTTTGTTGTCACCACTGCAGATATTGGATGGCCGTTACCCATGGGCTTCCCCATTGTTACAATATCTGGTCGTGCATTCTCTGATTCGAAACCCCAAAAATGGGACCCTACCCTGCCAAAACCAATCTGCACTTCATCAGCAATGTATAAGCCACCTGCTTGCTGTACTTTTGTACTAGCTGCAGCTAAAAACCCTTCCGGAAAAAAGATCTGGCCACCACAGCCCAATATTGCCTCGGCAATAAAAGCCGAAACCTGTTTATTATCATCGTGTAAAGCATCAAGGATTTGCTGGACACAATCAGCATATTTTAAACCAATATCACCAGCATTGGACCTGTATTTTCCCCGATATGGATCTGGCATTGGGATCTGGTGCACAAAGTCTGGTGATCCTGCACCGCCCGGTCCATCAAATTTATACGGACTTACTTCAATTGTGGCCTTTGTATGACCATGGTAGGCACCTGCAATCACAATTTTTTGATTGCTGCCAGTATAATTCCTGGCCATACGCAAGGCCAGATCATTGCTTTCGCTCCCTGAATTGGTGAAATAACAAACATCCAGTTTCGCTGGTAATTTTTTAGTCAACTCTTCAGCATAATTAACAATATTGTCATGGATATACCTGGTATTGGTGTTCAATAACCTATTTTGTTCATCCAGGGCCGCAAGAACACGAGGATGACAATGACCTACATGACTGATATTATTCACTGCATCAAGATATTGTTTGCCATCGCTGGCATATAAATACTGTCCTTTTCCTTTTACGATATGCAATGGTTCATGATAAGAAAGACTAAAA
>CAJWGZ010000054.1 GCA_913041075.1 uncultured Fidelibacterota bacterium
GTGAGATTTTGTGCCTCATCAATAATGAAAAACACTTTTTGAAAACTACGTCCTCTTATATAGGCTAATGGAGTAATAACTAATTTTTCTTTTTCCAGCATCTTTGTTAACATACGAGTTCGACCATCTTTTTCTGAAAATTGGTGCCGAATTACTGAAAGATTATCAAATAATGGCTGCATATATGGATCAAGTTTTGATTTTATGTCGCCTGGCAAGTATCCAATGTCACGATTGCTTAAGGGTACTATGGGCCTAGCTAAATAAATCTGTCTGTATTCCTTTCTTATTTCTAAAGCAGCTGCAAGAGCCAATAGTGTTTTTCCAGTACCTGCCTTACCCGAAAGTGTGATCAATTGTAAGTTCGGGTTAATTAATGCATTTACCGCAAAGGACTGTTCTGCGTTTCTTGGCATTATCCCAAATACTTGCTGCTTGCTGACACGCAATAGTTGTTTTTCTTTGCTTTCATAAGTAGCCAGCGCTGATTTGTGGTTATTTCTTAAAATGAAATTCTCATTTGGATTGGCATCATTGATATCAAAAGTATCATCCAACGCAACACCATTGTTTGAATTATACAAGGCATCTATGAATTCTGTTTCCATACCTTCTATCATTCGTACTCCAGTATAAATTTTTTCTACACTTTCAACTTTATCTGTGGTGTAATCTTGCGCAGGTATACCAAGGGATTTTGCCTTCATTCGCAGATTGGTGTCTTTTGATACGATGATTAATTCTATACCTTTATTATCTTCTTTTAACCACATCGCAACATTCAGAATGCGGTGATCAGGCGTATCTTCAGTGGACAGGGACCCTAGCTCAGGATGCCAATCTTTACCAACTATTACGCGGATTTTCCCCTTGTTTTTGCCAATTGATACGCCGCCTTCAAACAATTGATCTCCAGTTAATTCGTCTAGGATCCTGAGGAAATCGCGGGCATTGAAATGAATTTGTTCGTTACCGCGCTTGAAATTATCTAGTTCTTCCAGAACTGTAATGGGTATGGCAATATCATTTTCTTCGAAATGAGTTATACAACTGGAGTCATGCAGAATTACATTGGTATCTAGGACAAAGAGCTTAGCGAGGTTTTTCTTGGGCATTATTATGTTAATCGTACAGGTAAAAACAAACGAATGGATAAATTATCATGATTAATAATATAGTAATTTACTTGAACTTGATTCAACGGTCACACTATAAACAAACCATAAATCTTAAGTTTTAAGAATAGACTGGAATATGTATCCTTGAAAAACTCTGTTAAAGAGAAGAATATTTTGATATATATACATTAATTAATTGAAATAGAATGTAAAGGCATTGGCGGATACGTTGCCAAATGCTACATTCAGCACTAGGGATGAGGTTAGGCATTTATTAATTTTTGAACAGTTTGATAAAATGATTAAAAACTTGATTTCGCAACAGGTTGTTTATGTTTAAAGAAGATCTACTAAAAAACAAAGTTATCCTTGTTACCGGCGGAGGTACAGGCCTTGGAAAATCTATGGCAACCCGCTTTGGCGAGCTGGGCGCTAATTTGATTATAGGTAGTAGAAGAGCAGATGTTATCGCAAAAGCGGCGCAGGAATTAGAGCAAACCGGTGCTGAAGTATTGGGCGTAAAATGTGATGTTCGCCAAATGGATCAAGTAAATGAAATGGTCAGCGCTGCCCTAGATAAATTTGGGCGAATTGACATACTATTAAATAATGCAGCTGGCAATTTTATATCTCCAACAGAAATGCTATCAGCGGGTGGATTCAAGGCAGTTGTAGATATTGTACTTGTCGGCACATTTAATTGCACGCTTGCAGTTGGTAAAGAAATGATTAAACAAAAAAATGGAAATATATTAAATATAGTTACTACCTATGCCTGGACAGGCTCCGGTTATGTTATTCCCTCTGCATCTGCAAAAGCAGGAGTGCTGGCAATGACACGTTCTCTGGCAGTAGAGTGGGCAAAATACAATATCCGTTCCAATGCTATTGCGCCTGGGCCATTCCCAACAGAAGGAGCATGGAAACGATTAGTCCCCCCAGGTTTAAATATTGAAAAGAAAATGAAAAAACGCGTTCCATTGAAACGGTTTGGTGAGCACATAGAATTAGCTAACCTTGCTTCCTATTTAATTAGCGATCAAGCCGGTTATATCAATGGAGAAGTTGTAACCATTGATGGCGGCGAATGGTTAAAAGGTGCCGGACAATTCAATGAGCTTGATAGATTGCCAAAAGCGCTATGGAAAACGATGCAAAAGCTGCGTAAGCGTTCTAAAAAATAGTTTTTAAATATTGGGTGATAATATTACCCAATAGTTTGTATAGCAGTATTGTATATGGAATTGCAAAACCAAAAAATAGAAATGGCGTAGTTCGTAATTGATCTAGGTAAGGATTCTTTTTTTGAGCGGATTGTATAATATGTTTGAACCCTGCAATTGATAATTGAGCAAGATAACTGGCAACCACGAAAATTAATAGTATAACAACATGGTCAAGCCAAGTAAGGGAGTTCAGCCATTGTCCAAATTCCATTAATATTGGCCCAATAAAGCAGCACCAAAAACACCGGCAGAATCACCTAATTTATTTGGCAGAATTGGTGTATCGTCCTTATTGCTGAATATGTTTTCTCTTACTGCGGCAATTCCTTCATCATAAAGAAAAGATATATTTGATACACCGCCGCCTAGGATTACTGCGTCAGGGTCAACAATATTGATAACATTGGATAGTGCCATGCCAAAATTAGCTAAGTACTCTTTTCTCCATTTTAAATATTCCACATTCGGGTTATGTTCAAATGATTCAATTATTTCTTCAAGAGAAAGCGGTTTTCCGCCTAGTTCGACCCAATATTTCTCCAACGAAGGACCGCTTAAATAGGTTTCCACACAACCCATTTTCCCGCAATAACACTTTCGGCCATTAGGGTATAGTATTTGATGCCCCCATTCTCCAGCAATAAATAACCGCCCATGGTGTATACGGCGATTTAATATTAACCCGCCACCGACCCCAGTCCCAATTATTACACCAAACACAATCGCATAGTTTTTCCCTGCTCCCAATAACGCCTCTGCCATGGCAAAACAGTTTGCATCATTATCAATCGTCACTGAACAATTCAATGCATTTTCAAGATCAGTTTTTATTGGCTTACCAATTAAGCAAACAGTATTACTATTCTTTAAGATACCTGTTTCCATATCCAAAGCTCCGGGAGTACAAATACCAATACTGCATTCCTGCTTTGCTTTAGATCTAACTTTTTTCGTTAAATTGATTATCCTTTCAATGATAGCTTCGTAACCATCCTGTTGGTTTGTAGGTATCCGCGTGCGCTCTACTACTTTATTTGTCGAAGATAATAATATGGCTTCAATTTTTGTGCCACCAAGATCAATACCAATTCGGTTCATTTTATTTCTCGTTTATGGATTTTATAAGATCTCTAAACTCGGAAAGGATCATGGATGTAGCACCCCAAACTTGATAGTCATTGAGTTTGAAATACGGGACCTGTACATCATATCCGCGGATATTCCGTTGCTCGGTGGTTCGATTCTCTTTATTGAGAAGATCTGATATATTAACTGAGAAAATTGTTGCAACTTCTACCGGGTCCGGTTTGGGATCTAGCTTATTAAGAGAATATCCAATAAATGGGTATATCATAAATCCTGTAACTGGAACGAATAGAGGAGTAATTGTACCGATAATCGATATGGAAGTTTTATTTATACCGATTTCTTCCTGTGTTTCCCTCAGAGCTGTATCTATTAATTTTTCATTCCCTTCTTGCGTACCACCAGGTAAAGATATTTGCCCTTTATGATGTTTCAGCTCATCGGTTCGTTTGGTTAAGAAAAAATATATTTCATTATCTGCTAGGTATAATAATATCAGTACAGCTGCTGGTGTAGAATTAATTTTTGAAAAAGGTAATTCTATAGACTGATCATAAATCACTCGCATTTTTTGGTGTGACTCTTCACCAGGGAGATCTTTGTTGATCGTGATTTTTAGTTGTGTAATAAAACGTTGAAAATCCATCGTTAAAAGTTATCGCTTTTTATTTTTTTATACCCCATGTTTGGAATTTAATGATAGCATTAAAACATATCATTTGGGATTGGAACGGTACAATGCTTGACGATCGTTGGCTGACAATTGCCGCTATGAACAGTGTATTAGCTAGTCGGAATATGGATGAATTAACAGAAGATCAATACTTGCAATTTTTCACGTTTCCAGTAATAGAATATTATCGACGTTTAGGATTCGACTTTGAAAAGGAACCATTCTCTGTATCGGGGACAGAGTTTATCAATGAATACAACGCCCGAGCTTTTGAACCACAGTTACATGATGGAATAATTGATTTGATCGCTGGACTAAACGAAAATGATGTTTCACATTCAATTCTATCGGCCAGCAGCCAAGAGATCTTAGATAAATTAGTTGAGTACCATAGTATTGGCCATTATTTCATAGCTGTATTGGGGCAGGATAATCATTATGCATACGGAAAAATTGAGACGGGTAAAGCGTGGATAAACAAATCGGGAATTGATCCAAAACACACTTTATTTATTGGAGACACAGAGCATGATCTGGAAGTTGCAAATGCAATTGGTGCCCACTGCGCTTTATTATCCTGGGGCCATACAAGCGTTGAGCGGTTGGAAAAAAAGGAAGTAAATGTTTTTAATGCTATGTCAGATCTTAAATCTTGGATTAATTCTAGTTTTAATTTACCAGCTGACAGAATGTGTGGTCCCCATTCCAGGCCCTAGATAGATAGCATTTAACAACACTCTCTCACTGGCTCTAAAATAACCCCTGAAATGAGGTTCAGTTGCGAAAATAATTATTTGCCCTTTCCCATAAGACTCCTGCGTTACCCAGGCAGACTCTGCGATTCGTGATTTGGCTTCCGGCCATAATAATCCACCCAAACGTAGATTTGATTCCTCAGCTAGCCTTCCAGCAATTTTGACAGGATTTTTTGCCATAAATACATTACCAGTGTTATAAAGTACTGATACATAATTACCACAACCAAATGAAAGCCAATGTTCAGGATCCATGTTTACTTTTAGAATTGCACCCTGCGGGCGAAATTTTCTTCCCATCCTATCTATTTCTTTAATGTTTTCCAGTGTTTCCTTGTGCTCTTCTTTGCTCGGATTTTCCTCTAAATATTCTCCATCCCATAAGGCTACGCTATCTATAGTAACATTTTCTGCTTGTTTCCTAAAGGCCAGGTCACTGTCATAGGAATCTAGTTTATTTAATATTTGGCGGCGCAGTCTTACGGAGCTAATGTTTACAGATGAATCAGCTAGAAACGCAGCATTATTACTGTAACTGATTAATGTACCACCATCTTTTATCCAATCTTTTAATTTACTAATTCCACTGTCATCCAGTATGCGTTTCAGGTTATTGCCGCTGGGAAGAATAAGAACATTGTATTTACTAAGATCTTGCCAACCAAGGCCCATGACATTAATAAGTGATGTACGACTATTCATTCTGGAATCCAGTAAATGCCATGTGGTGCCAAAACTATAAGTGCTAATTGGTTGTCCGGTTGCGATTGCTATACGTGGATTGATTAACATTGTAAAATCACTACTACCCAAATCTGGTCCGCTAGACACCAATGCTGTATTAATAGCAAAGATATCCAATCCATAATCAAAAGCCAGTTTTTTCAACAACCCTTTGTCGAGTCCTTGATTAGCGTTATTCCGGATAATGACACTACCTCTAGGAAAAAATTCATCTTCTACATTGAATGTTTCTTCCGCACACCATATTTTTACACCATTCTCTAATAATCGGGCAAGAATATGATAAAACTGATCATCATTACTCTTGATTGCCCACCCATATTTTGGGTTTTTACCAATTAGTTTTCCTTCTTTCCTATCAGATTTATAGGGTATCATTGGAATTTTTGGCATTACTTCGGTGTAATAGCTCTCGGTACCATACGCATGTGAAAGAGACCAGGCCGTGACATCATAAAGTGTTGAACCTTGGTCTTTCATGAGCTTCTTACGTTCTTTCTCCATACTCTTTGTGTCTAAACGAATATCAAATGATAGGATGTTATTTATTAATAGATTCAACGGTTGGTTCATTGGTACGATCAATGATCCCGCAGGTATATTTTTCCTTGTCACCTGATCACCTGTGCTGGTGGTAGCTTTTGGCAGTTTTAATTCTTTTTTATTTTTATAAATTTCGATGGTTTGCCGCTTTAAAGTTTCCGCAAGGGCATCCAAACGACTGGTGTTTGATTCAGATGCAAATACGAATGCTTTTCCAGTATTCTTTGCTGAAACAGCTTTTTTGCGACTATCATAAAAATCTTGTAGTAATTCTTCTCTGTGATTTGCTATGGTCGTCAAGTTTGCCATGGAGCTAATAAACTGATGGTGCACAGTTTCTCTATATGTGGTGATCGTACCGTCTTCTTTTTTTACAATTGATCCGTCTGCGCCAGATTGCTCATATAAAATACCGACTAATCCAATGTAAATACCCCACGAACTGCCATACCCTGGGTAAAATTCTTCATTCCAGTCCCTGGTATAATAACTCCAACCATATTCATCAAAAGCTGCTGCCTGGTCTTTAGCAATATTGTCCCACCA
>CAJWGZ010000055.1 GCA_913041075.1 uncultured Fidelibacterota bacterium
GGCCTCGGAGGTAATGTAATGCGCATTCGTAAAGGAATGAAAGTTCGTGTAATTAAAGGTAATCACAAAGGTTCAGAAGGAAAGATACTTTTCGTTTTTCCTAAGGATAACAAAGCTATAGTTGAAGGTGTGAATTTTATTAAACGTGCAGTACGTCCTACTCAAAATAATCCTAGTGGGGGATATACAGAAAAAGAAGCACCAATCCATTTATCAAATCTTATGCTAGTTCAAAAAGGTCAAACTACTCGGATAGGCTTTAAAGTACTTGACGATGGATCAAAAGTGAGGATCGGTAAAAAGACCGGCGAAGAAGTAGAGTTATAATTATGGCGAAAGAAAGTAAAACAGTTAAGAATAAAGATAGCAAGACTAAAAAGAAAACTACGCAGTCAACAACTGTTGGCTATATACCAAATTTACATAACAGATATTTAGACGAGGTAATACCCAGTTTGACAAAAAGATTTAGTTATAAAAATATTATGGAAGTTCCCAAGCTAGCCACGATATCAATAAATATGGGTGTTGGTGACGCAAAAGTGAATCCAAAAGCTCTTGAAAGCGCAATTGATGAGCTAACAATGATTTCTGGCCAAAAGCCTGTAGTTACTCTTTCAAAAAAAGATATTTCAAATTTTAAGGTTCGTAGAGGATTCCCTGTGGGTTGTAAAGTGACAATGCGCGGTAACAGAATGTATGATTTTTTTGAACGTTTAATAACTGTAGCCCTGCCAAGAACGAGGGACTTCAGGGGGCTTTCATTCAAATCTTTTGATAAGAGAGGTAATTTTAATTTTGGTGTAAAAGAGCAAATAATTTTCACTGAAATTAATTATGATAAGATTGATAGTATACGAGGTATGGATATTAATATTACCACTACTGCGACCAGCGATGATGAGGCCTATTGGCTGCTAAAAGAATTTGGATTTCCTTTAATGGACAAGCCGCGAAAATCAGAAGAAACTATTGAGGTCGCCTAATGGCTAAAAAATCTTTAATATATAAATCCAAAAGAAAACCGAAATTCTCAACAAGGGGTTACAATCGGTGTTTCAATTGTGGTCGTCCTGCTGGGTTTATGCGAAAATTTGGTTTATGCAGGATTTGTTTTCGAGAAATGGCCTTAAAGGGTGAAATACCCGGTGTTACAAAAGCGAGTTGGTAGGGGAGAAATGTGATATGACTATGACCGATCCTACAGCAGATTTACTCACTCGTATTCGTAATGGCTTAGCCGTTAATAAGCGCTGGGTTGATGTTCCTTCTTCAAAAATGAAAAAAAGAATTGTATTTATTCTAAAAGAAGAGAGCTATATCGAAGATTTCTTATTCATTAAAGATGATATTAATGAATTCATTCGAATATTCCTCAAATATGATTATCAAGGTAAACCTGTAATTACCAGAATAAACAGGGTCAGTAAGCCAGGGTACCGAGTTTATGTAGAATGTTCAAAAATACCTCGTGTACTTGATGGCCTTGGGATCTCAATACTATCTACTTCAAAAGGTGTAATTTCGAATAAGGTTGCTAAAAAATTAGGAATCGGTGGCGAAGTTATATGTAATGTATGGTAATTGAATGTCAAGAATAGGAAAACAACCAATTTCAATACCTGAAGGTGTCAATATAGACGTCAAGGAAAGCTTGGTAACTGTGAAAGGACCTAAGGGTTCTGTGGACATCGATGTTCATAAAGATATGGTTTTGCATGTTAAAGATGGTTCTTTAAGTGTTACAAGACCATCGGATAATCGTGGCCATCGATCCTTGCATGGTACGACCCGCATGATCTTGCATAATGGTATTATTGGTGTTTCAGATGGATTTGAAAAAGAACTGGAAATTCATGGAATTGGGTATCAGGCAAAAATGCAGGGAAATCGATTAATACTTACTTTAGGGTTTTCTCATGAAATTCATTTTGATCCCCCTGAAAAAATTTCAATAACAGCAAATCGTACTGAGATAAAAGTATCTGGAATTGACAAACAGTTAGTTGGTGAAGTCTCTGCCAAGATTAGGTCATTTAGGAAGCCAGAACCATATAAAGGGAAAGGCATCCGTTATAAAGGTGAGTATGTTAGATCCAAACAAGGTAAGACAGTCGGTGGGGGTGAAGATTGAGCAAGTTAACAAAAATAAAAGCCAGGACTTTGCGTCGCAGAAACCGCAGTAAACGTAAAATTAATGATATGTCTGATTATCCCAGAATGGTGGTAAGTCGAAGTTTAAAAAATATACAAGCACAGATAATTGATGATTTAACTGGTAAAACATTAGTAGCTGTCACATCCTCTGACAAAAGTATTAGAGCTGATATTGATAAGGTGAGCAGTAAGACTGAGCAAAGTAAAATTGTGGGAACCGCAATTGCAAAAAAAGCCAAAGAAAAGAAAATCAAAGAGGTTTGGTTTGATCGAAATGGTTACCCTTATACAGGCCGTGTTCGGGCAATGGCTGATGCGGCTAGAAAAACTGGGTTGAAATTCTAGTAAAGGAGAAAAAGTTGTCAATAATTAATCCAGCAGAATTAGACCTTAAAGAAGAAGCAGTTGTGCGTATCAATCGTGTTGCAAAAGTTACGTCCAGAGGTAAAAGATTTAGTTTCTCTACTATAGTTGTTGTTGGCGATGGCATGGGTCATGTAGGCGTGGGATTAGGCAAAGCAAATGAAGTTATATCTAGTATTTCGAAAGCGAAGGATAAAGCTAAGCGGAACATCTTCAAGTCGACTATCATTAATGGTACTATTCCCCATAAAATCGTTGGCAGGTACGGAGCCAGTAGGGTTTTATTAAAACCTGCCGCACCAGGTACGGGTATTATAGCAGGTGCTCCAGTACGTGCTGTAATGGAACAAGTTGGCGTGAATAATATTTTGACTAAAAGATATGGATCTAGTAATCCAATGAATATTGTTCGGGCAACAATTAATGCACTAGAAAATTTGCAGGATGCCGTTAAAATTGCAAATAAGCGTGGTATAAAAATAAAAGATGTATTCACCTGATATGGCCAAAACAAAACAACAGACGCTGAAAATTACGCAAGTTAAAAGCAGGATTGGCTATAAGAAAAAAGCAAAAGCTACATTGGATGCGATGGGCATAAAAAAAATGAATCAGACTGTAGAATTACCGGATAATCCAGCAATAAGGGGCATGATAAAAAAAATTGAATATCTTATTAGAGTAGAAGATAATTAATGAAACTACTTTCTTTAAAGCCAAGTAAAGGTGCGACTCAGAGCAAAAAACGGCCTGGTCGGGGAAATGGCTCAGGTTTGGGACGTACAGCTGGCCGAGGTGAAAAAGGATACCATGCCAGAAGTGGTAGCAAAAACCGTTCATGGTTCGAAGGTGGACAAATGCCGATCCATAGACGATTACCTAAAAGAGGTTTTTCTAATTCTCTATTTCGTAAAACCTATCAAGTAGTGAACATACAAGCCATTAATGAACTTGGTTTAGAGACTGTAGATGCACAAATATTGCAGGAAAAAGGATTGGTGCGATCTGCTTTACAACCAATCAAAATTTTGGGTGATGGTAATATTGAAAATTCTGTAAAAGTCACAGCTAGTTGCTTTAGCAAATCAGCAAAAGAAAAAATTGAGCAGGCAGGAGGCAGTGTCGAAGTACAGTGATTGAAAAAATAAAAAATATGTTCAATATACCCGAGCTTAGAGGCAGAATTTTGTTCACTTTCGGCGTGCTGATCGTAGTTCGCGCGGGAGCGCATATTCCAATTCCAGGAATTAACAGTGATGCGTTAATGGATGCATTTCGAGCAATGCAAAGTCAGAATACACTTTTAGGGTTATTTAATATGTTCGCTGGTGGAGCGTTCCAAAAAGCTACACTTTTTGCACTAGGTATTATGCCATATATAACCACTTCGATTATTTTTCAATTAATGGGTAGCGTTGTTCCATATTTTCAACGCTTGCAGAAAGAAGGAGAAGAAGGAAGAAAGAAGTTAACCCAACTGACAAGGTATGGTACAGTTGGTGTCTCAATGCTCCAGGCATACAGCATTACAATTTTCCTTGAATCAATGACATCAAGTAATGGTATAGCAGTCGTTATAAACCCTGGTATTGGATTTAAATTTGTTGCCATAGTTAGTATAGTGACGGGGACTTTGCTTCTAATGTGGCTCGGTGAAAGGATCACTGAACGTGGAATCGGCAATGGAATTTCTCTGATAATAATGGTAGGAATCGTTTCAATATTACCAAGTGTAATATTGAGTGAGATTACCCAAATAAGAGCTGGTCTACGAGGAATCCTTTCAGAGGTGATATTACTTGGAATTATGTTCGTAATTATCGCATTTGTTGTCCGACTTACTCAAGGTACAAGGAAAATTCCTGTGCAGTATGCGAAACGTGTTGTTGGGCGTAAGATTTATGGTGGACAGGCTACGCATATACCATTGCGTGTGAATACTGCAGGTGTAATGCCAATAATTTTTGCACAATCAGTAATGTTTATACCAAGTACAATCGCAATGTTTTTTCCTGAAAGCGAATTCATGCTAGGTTTAACACGCTGGTTTTCGTTCGACCATCCATTCTACTGGACTGTATTTGGTCTAATGATCATATTTTTTACGTATTTTTATACGGCGATAGCATTTGATCCTGTTCAAGTTGCATCAAATATGAAACAGCACGGTGGGTTCATTCCTGGAGTGCGCCCCGGAAAAAAGACAGCCGAATTTATTGATAATATTTTAACCAGAGTGACCCTTCCAGGTTCAATCTTTCTCGCTGGAGTAGCAGTCTTCCCATTTGTGTTGATGAACGTAATGAATGTAGGATACGACCTCGCCTCTTTCTTTGGCGGTACGAGTCTATTAATTATTGTTGGTGTTGCCCTAGATACATTGCAACAAATTGAATCACATCTACTTATGCGGCATTATGATGGTTTTCTTTCCAAGGGAAAGATTCGAGGCAGGAGACGTATGTAATGGTTAGGGTAAGAACACGAAGAGAAATCGAACTTATTTCAGAAAGCGCACAGATCGTTGCTGATACACTTGATATGCTTTCAACAAAAGTAATTAGTGGTGTATCATTATTGGAACTGGACGCGCTAGCTGAGAAATTTATCCGTTCTCGTGGCGCTCGTCCAGCATTTAAAGGATATATGGGATTTCCAGCCACATTATGTATTTCCGTAGATGATGAAGTTGTGCATGGTATCCCTTCTAATAGTAAACTTTCAGAGGGTCAAATTGTTGGAATTGATTGCGGTGCGGAAAAGAACGGATACTATGGCGATTCAGCGCGTACATTTGCAATTGGTAATATTAGTGATAAAAACCGAGACTTGATGTTAACCACAGAAAAAGCTCTTACGCTTGGTATTAAACAGGCAAAGCCTGGCAATTATGTGTCGGACATCGGCCATGCGATACAATCTTTTGTAGAACCTAAAGGTTTTTCTATAGTACGTGAATTAGTCGGACATGGCATAGGTACTCAACTGCATGAAGATCCCCAGGTACCAAATTACGGATTACCGGGTATGGGTGATGAGTTAAAAGAGGGTATGTGTCTTGCAATAGAGCCAATGATAAACTGTGGTCGGAAAGAAGTTTACACTGCTGAAGATGGTTGGACTATTAAAACAAAAGATGGTTATAATTCAGCGCACTTTGAACATACAATAGCTATTCGTGAAAATGGTGCTGAAATTTTATCAAGAAGTCAATTAAATGGCTAAAGAAAAACCTATAACAATTGACGGTGTAATCACTGAAACTCTACCTAGTGCTATGTTTAGGGTTGAAGTTGAAATAGGAGGTGAAAAACATGAGGTTTTAGCACATGTATCAGGAAAAATGAGAATGTATTACATTAAAATTCTTCCCGGTGATGTTGTGACCTTGGAAATATCGCCATATGATCTGAATCGCGGAAGAATTGTTTATCGACAAAAATAATATGAAAGTAAGACCGTCAGTAAAAAAGATGTGCCCAAAATGCAAAATTATCAAACGTAAAGGTGTTGTGCGAGTAATATGCGGCACCCCTAAACATAAACAAAGGCAGGGATAGATAATACTATGGCAAGAATTGCAGGTATAGATATTCCCCGAGATAAGAAAGTGCCTTATTCCTTAAGGTATATTTACGGGATTGGATTAACTACTGCCCAAAAAATTTGTGATAAAGCTAAAATTAGTCATGACAAACGAGTGAAAGATCTGACTGAAAAACAGGTAGTGGCGATTCGTGACGCCATTACAAAAATGGAGTTGGTGATTGAAGGTGAGCAGAGATCTGAGACTGCCATGAACATTAAGCGTTTGCGTGATATTGGTAGCTATAAGGGAGTACGTCATCGTCGTGGTTTGCCAGTAAATGGTCAGCGAACAAAAACAAATGCACGCACGAGAAAAGGAAGAAAGAAGACTGTTGGTATGGGTAAAAAAGTTTTAGAAAAGAGGGGGTAACTGATTGGCTAAACCAAAACAAAAGAAGAAATCAAGGAAAAAAAAGGTCTCTGACCCAAGGGGTGTTGCAAATATTAAAGCTACTTTTAATAACACTCACATATCAGTAACAGACAAATTTGGAAATGTGATTGCCTGGGCAACAGCGGGTACTTCAGGGTTTAAAGGATC
>CAJWGZ010000056.1 GCA_913041075.1 uncultured Fidelibacterota bacterium
GCCGGTGGCTATCAAGATTATTTATTTGGTTTTGGTATGCGCATGGCGATGTATTCCGGCTTGGCTGCCGCTCATAAACTATGTGGTGAATATTCCCTTGCCCGTAGCAGCCATCGTGAATTGAACTTAAAACGGAAAATATCTTTTGCTAACCGCATCCTTTATGAGCAATTATCTCCAGCTACTATGTGTTATTGGGTCGAACGATTCCACGTCAGCAAAGCTCCTCTGAATATTTTACGGAGAGCCTATGATTGGAACTGGAGAAAGTTAGTGCATTCCAATAACCTTAAAGACCATTATGCGGTACGCTTTTCTTAGAGGACTGCAGGTATTTGGGATGGTTGTGATCATTTCTGGTCTCGCGACAGGAATACGCACGCGCAATATGGGCCTAGAACTATCTGCACTGGCCATTGGTGTGGGGATCTTTTTTGCGGCAAATTTCTTACTGGATAAAAGCAATTAATTATGAATCATAACCAGCGACTAGTAATTTCAATCAAAGTGGAACAGGTATTATGACCAAACTTTGGAATGATCTGAAAAAAAATATGAAAGATTGGAGTACCGCTGCTGTAGAAAAAGCGGAAGAGGTCAGCAAGATAGCAGTTGCAAAAACAGAGGAACTCACTAAAATAAGTAAGATCAAAATTGAGGAACACCAATTACAGCGGGAACTATCGAAAAATTACGAAGAAATGGGCCGCATGGTGACCAGACATGCCAAAGATGATAATATGGTGAATTTTTCTGGTAATCAGGAATTTTTCAATCTCGTTGAAAAAATTGACAAGATCCAGGTAGAAATTGATGCTAAGGAAGCAGCCATCCAGCGCATTAAAGAGGAATACGACCTGACAGATACAGATGTGAGCGCTGCCGTTAATGAAGCGGAAGCAAACCTACATACAGATGAGAATCAAACCGATTTTGAAACCATAGTAGATACTGCTCCTGGGGAGGCATCTGAAGGAGATCCAAAAGAAGAATAGATATCTGCTTGGCGAACCGTCCTGAAATAGGTAACAAACGTTCCCTTGTATTATACCTCGGGGAGATCAAAGACCTCGAACCCCTTGATTTAAAAGAAGAAATAATACTGGCTCAGCAGGCCAAGAAAGGCGAATTAAAGGCCTTTAATAAATTGGTAACGCACAATTTGCGCTTCGTTGTTGCCGTAGCGAAAAAATTCCAAGGGCAGGGCCTCCCTTTTGAAGACCTAATCAATGAAGGCAACCTGGGGTTGATCAAGGCTGTTGATCGCTTCGATGAAACACGTGGCTTCCGCTTTATTTCATATGCTGTATGGTGGATTACTCAAAGTATCCGTCAAGCAATTCAAAAAACTGGACGTGTAATTAGATTGCCTGCTCACGTACGTGAATCGATGGGGAAATTGTACCGTCAATCTCTGGAATTGGAGCAGAATATTGAAAGAGAGCCAACGGCAGAAGAACTTGCCGAAATAACGCAGACATCACCGGAGTGGGTGGATGATCTGATCAAGGTCTTCAGTGAACCGGTTTCCCTTGATGAACCTATCGGAGATTCAGAAACGGCGCTGTTACAACTTATGGCTTCAAACGATCCCCGACCAGAAGCAACGCTGATGAAGAAGAGCCTGGAAAAGGAAATCATGACCGTTGTACATACCCTGGGCGAACGAGAAAAAATAGTTATTACACATTATTTTGGTATTGGGGGTAGCAAACAGAAAAATTTGCAGGAAATCGCCTATGAACTACAACTTACGGGCGAACGTATTCGTCAGATCAAGGACCGTGCCCTGCAGCGTTTGCGCCACGTCACGCGCTCACAATTACTTAAGATTTATATCGGCTAATTGCTATTGAAAAAGATCATTCTCAGAACAATTTAAAAGACATTTGTAATAATGGTGTGGATCGATGTAAAATGGCTCGGTACAATCCTAGGAATGTCCTAAGCAATGTTTAAAAGACGTAATAAAAGAGTTGGTGAGGATCACCGCTATATCTTCATATCCCATCATGACGAAGGTGTAGGGCAGTGGGATCTCTCTAAACGGCAATTGCTGGCGATTGTCGGCCTGTGTATTGCCATCGTTGGTAGTGGTTTATTTATTACAACAGACTATCTGACCAAAGTTTTATATCAGACAAAATTGAAGAGTCTGAAGCGTGATTATAATCAACTGTCACTGACCCTGACTGACTTACAGCAGCAAATGGATCTATTATCCACACATGTGGTTGACATTGAGGAAAAGGATCGCGCGTTCCGTACCTATGCAAATTTGCCACAGATCGATAAGGATATTCGCAAGTTGGGTATTGGAGGCATGGAGGTCGCAAAACCAGTAACAATGGATAATGTTTCATCCAGTCCGGAAAGCAGGCTTCTGGATCTGGAAATGAATGTAGATATGCTGACCAGGAAGGTAAAACTGGAGTTGGCTAGTTACTCGGATATATATAATAAAGTTATCAAGGAATCAGACCGCGTGAAGTCTATGCCATCGATTCGGCCGGTTCAGGGTGGGTATTTGAATTCTGGTTTCGGTTATCGCAATGATCCATTCACCCAAAAACCCCGTTTTCATTATGGGCAGGATATTACAGTATCATCCGGTTCAAAAGTGTATGCACCAGCAGATGGTGTGGTTAAATATGCAGCGCGGCAGGGTGGTTTTGGTAAGGTCATCAAACTTGAACACGGCTATGGCTATCGGTCAATATTTGCGCACCTGTCAAAATTTTATGTAAAGTGGGGACAAAAAGTAAAGCGGGGCGATCTGATCGGTCAGACGGGAAATACCGGTCGTTCAGCCGGCCCTCATTTGCATTATGAAATTCACCGGAATGGTGTCCCCCAAAACCCATTGGATTATTTTTTCAGTGGGTACATCAAATAATCTCCAGTATTTAATTCACATACCGCGGAGTTTCATTTTTAAGATTACAGGCAATGGGTAAATCTTATTATCTGGAGACATATGGCTGTCAGATGAATGTGGCCGATTCGGAGTTAATCGCCGGGCTGTTGCACAAGCAAGGCTATGTTGTCAGTAAATCCATGGATAACGCAGACGCAATTTTTGTGAATACCTGCGCAATTCGAGAACATGCGGAAGAAAAGGTACATTCCCGACTGGGAGTATATTCGCAGATCAAACAAAATAGACCGGAGGTTATCATTGGTGTGCTGGGATGTATGGCCCAGCACCTGAAAGATGAAATTCTGGAATCCAAACCATACGTAGACATTATCCTGGGACCGGATTCTTACAGAAAACTACCGGTAATGCTCGACCGGAAGATTGAAAATACAAATAGCCTGGTCGATACAAAGTTATCCCGTTTTGAGGTTTATGATAACCTTTTCCCGAG
This sequence comes from uncultured Fidelibacterota bacterium, assembly GCA_913041075.1. Lineage (GTDB taxonomy): Bacteria > Fidelibacterota > Marinisomatia > Marinisomatales > TCS55. The sequence goes on from CAJWGZ010000056.1 coordinate 3,372, forward strand.
TCGACAAGGGGGTATCAATGCCTGGGTATCCATTATGCGTGGTTGCGACAAATTCTGTACGTTCTGCGTTGTCCCATTCACCCGGGGCAGGGAAAGAAGTCGCAGTATCACTAGTATTGTTACTGAAGTTCACAAAGCAATAGCTGCCGGGCATGTAGAAATTACATTATTGGGCCAAAATGTGAATTCCTATCAGTATGATGATCAGAAATTCCAGCACCTGTTGCAGGCAGTCGCTGAAATACCTGGTGTGCAGCGTTTACGCTATACGTCGCCCCATCCGCAGGATATGACGGATGAACTCCTACGCGTTATGGCCAAACATGAAAATATTTGTAATGCAGTGCATTTTCCACTACAAGCGGGTGCCAATCGAATCCTCAAGCGGATGAACAGGACGTATACTAAGGAACATTTCATTCAGCGGGCCCAGTGGATTCGTGAATTTCTACCGAATTGTGGTCTCAGCACGGATATAATTGTCGGTTTCCCTGGTGAAACAGAGGCTGAGTTTCAGGATACGCTGGAAGTGATGAATACCGTCAAATTTGATTCTGCATTCACTTTTAAATACTCACTACGGGCGGGCACGAAAGCGGCCGAATATTCAGATCAGGTACCGGAAACTGAAAAACAACAAAGATTAGAGGAAGTAATCAAACTGCAGAAACGTCATACTCTGAGTCGTAATAAAGCCATCATTGGCCGGGTTGAGAAGGTATTGGTGGAAAAGGTAAGCAAACGGTCAGCTACTCACTGGGCAGGCCGCACAGATTCGAATAAATGGGTCATATTTGAAAAAGGTGGTACGCAAATAAAAGATATAGTGCCGGTATTGATTACTGATGCAAAAGGCATTAGTTTGCACGGTCACTTAGTTAAGATAAAAGAAGCTGCCTAATGAAATTATTCAAAATTTTCAGCGGACTGTTGGTACTGGTACTTATTCTGATATTTTTACTGAAGAACACAGAAGAAGTAGCTATCGATCTAATATTTGCGCGTTATGACCAGGTGAAAATTGCCTTTGTGATGGTGGGTGCCTTGGCTGTAGGTATCCTTACTGGCTACGGGGTTGCGGTTATTTCAATTATTTCCGCCAAATCAGAGATTCGCTCCTTTAAGCTCAAGAATAGACGCTTGTCTGATGAGCTTAACGATCTGCGTAATGTAGCAATTGATGAAGGTATTTATGACAATGATGTCGGAGAAGATTAATCTTGGACCTGATAATTGTTTTAACAGTGCTGGCCATCACTGCGGCTGGCGGTATTTTTGCCTATTTCACTAGGCGTCCAAAACCTAGAAAAAATACAGATTCCCTCTATACAGACGCACTGAATGCCATGGTGCGGGGTGATTCTGATGGAGCAATGCGTTTACTGCGGGATGTGGTCAGGCAGGATACTGATCATTTGGATGCCTATCTCCAATTGGGGGATATATTGCGGGAGGAAGGGAACCCCCAACAAGCTATAAAGGTGCACCACTCGCTCACGGTGCGCCCCGGCCTTAGTGAGAGCCTGCGTATGCATATTCATAAATCACTAGCCCAGGATTATATGACTGTGCATGAACCAGTCCAGGCCCGGAAAGAAGCAGAAATGATCCTTAATATTGATAAAAAGGATGTCTGGGCTACAGAATTTCTTCTCGATCTCGCGGAACAGAATCAAGATTGGGGTCAAGCGGCGCAATTGGTCAAAGCACTGGAAAAGGTGAAAAATGAAGCAGATATTACCCGACTGGCACGGTTCAAGGTTTACGAAGGTATGGAGAAATTTGAAAGTGATGATCGCATCGGTGCGGAGGGTTGTTTTCAGAAAGCAGTTGCCATGGCACCAAATTTTGGTTTACCCCATCTATACCTGGGTAACCTGTTCTCCGAAAATCGTGATCTTGTAAAAGCCATTGAACACTGGGAACAATACGCACTTCTGGATACAAAAAATGGATCATCAGTTTACTCCAAAGTAGAAGCGGCACTATTTGATCTGGGGCGCTTTAGTGAAGTAGAGAAATTCTACCACCGGGCCCTGGACAAAAACCCTGAGAACTTAGATGCTTTGGCAAAGATCGCCAATGTCCTGGAAGAGAAAGGCGAACGCCAACAAGCACTTGAACTGGTAGAAGATGCCTTAGATCGCTATGAAGATTCTGTAAAACTACGGCTTATGAAGCTGAAATTGTCCCTGCAAGTAGTTCCACCGCCCCAGCTGGCCCAACAAATAGATGATATGATTGAGATCATGACTACGAAATCAAACCAGTGAAGCAAATCCTAAAACCCATATCCTTGTTACTCTGTCTACATTGTGCAGTACTATTGGCCCAGGACATTGAACGTTACTTGGGACTCATAAATGAAGGCAGGATTGACGATGTACGGTCTGCGTTACCAGAATTGGAGGCTCTATATAAAAATGATCCCGGTGTTCAATACGTAAAAGCGCTTGTTACACTGGATGGGGAAGCAGCGTTGGTTATTTATCGAAATTTGCTAAAAAGCCACCCCGATCATGTTTATGCGGATGATGTCGCTATGAAAATCGGTGAATATCTTTTTTCACGCGGTCTTTATACTCAGGCCAGTAAACAGTTTCGTCTCGTACCGCTGGTATATACAACAACAGAACACGTCCAGCGAGCCACTGATCTCATGGTCAATAGTTATACAGCCACCGGACAAAGAGATAGTGCGGCATATTATGTGCGCCAAATCCGGACCTTGCACCCGGACCTCGAATATGACCACTATGGAATGGCTACCTTGGTGGACCCACCGGGAGAAGCGAAATTAGTAAAACTGGATGAGGAAAAAGTTTCCGCAAAGATTAATAATAGAAACCAAACCTGGCCTTCCCCAAAACCAAATCCAACTATACCAAAACCGGGACCAAGTAAGACCAGGGATTTTGTAGCACAGGTCGGTGCATTCAGCAAATATGAGAGTGCGTTGCGGATCAAGAATTTACTGCTGCAAGGTGGGTTCAATGTGGAAATTGTTGAAGTCCCATCTGCAGGTAGGCGACTACATGCGGTACGTGTTTTACGTTTCTATAGCCTGGATGAAGCGGAAGCAGAAGGTGAGCGGGTCAAAGATAAGTATGGTCTCGAATATAGGGTGTTAAATCGGCCTGAATAGTCCACGGTATTATTGGGAATGATTGCGCGGCTGGTGCCCGCCGCGGTCTTCAAAACCGTTGTCCCGGTGCTGAATCGGGAGCTGGGTTCGATTCCCAGGCGTTCCCGCCATTT
>CAJWGZ010000057.1 GCA_913041075.1 uncultured Fidelibacterota bacterium
TCATCAGCACACAAAACGATAATGCCATAAGTCCCAACCACTTGTTTAAGTGCCTCGCGAACAGCTTTCTCAAACGATTTACCATTTTCACTATAAATTAAGGAAATTAACTGGACCAAGACCTCCGTATCCGTTTCAGTCCTAAATTGGACACCTTTTTGCTCTAAATAAATCTTAATGGATGAATAATTCTCAATGATACCGTTATGGATAAGGGCAAATTTTCCAGTTTGATCCAAATGTGGATGGGCATTAGTATCATTTGGTTCACCGTGGGTTGCCCACCGGGTATGGCCTATTCCAATTGTCCCTTTCAATACGGAATCATCCACGATCCGTTCCAGATCCATAACTTTACCGGCCTTTTTCATAATCTCGATACCAGTATCACCAAGCAAGGCAAGACCTGCTGAGTCATAGCCCCTATATTCAAGGCGTTTTAGTCCCTTTAACAGTAACGGAACCGCATCTTTAGTACCATAGTATCCAACTATTCCACACATATTTTTTCCTGTTTATAACTGTAATTAACGTTTGAATTCACAAATATATATAAAAAAAAGATTTATTCCCATTCAATGGTACCAGGGGGTTTGGATGTGACATCATATGTAACCCGGTTGATACCCTTGACAGAATTGACAATTTTATTTGAGATCTTCGATAATACTTCTGGCGGCATATGATACCAATCAGCAGTCATGCCATCGGTACTCGTTACTGCCCGTAAACCCAGTAAATTCTCATAGGTTCTTTGGTCTCCCATTACACCAACCGTTTGAACTGGTATAAGTATGGCAAAGGCCTGCCAGATCTCATCATACAAACCTTCTTCATGAAGGAGTTTTATATAAATATCATCCGCTTCCTGTAAAATAGCGACTCGTTCTCGAGTAATCTCCCCAATTATACGAACACCAAGGCCGGGACCAGGAAAGGGATGCCGATTTATCAGTTTATCAGGCAAACCCAATTCTTTCCCCACGTCTCGCACTTCATCTTTGAATAATTTTCTTAATGGTTCAATTAACTCAAATTCCATATCATCCGGTAAGCCACCTACATTGTGATGACTCTTGATAACATGTGCTGCATTGCCCTGACTAACACCGCTTTCGATTACATCAGGATATAGGGTTCCTTGAGCCAAATACTCCATGTCACCAAATTTTGATGCTACGCTTTCAAATGAATAAATAAATTGATTCCCAATGATCTTGCGTTTCTTTTCTGGATCTGTCACGCCAGCTAGTTTTTTCAAAAATTTATCCGATTCATCTTCAAGGTGAATATTTATGCCCAGGCCATCCTGTAATGCATGAACGCATTCTGCTGCTTCATTCTTCCGCAATAATCCATGATCAATCAAAACAGCCTTGGCTTGATCACCAATTGCCTTGTGCATAATAGCAGCCACAACTGAAGAATCAACCCCACCGCTGACACCAATAATGACATTGCCGTCACCAACACGATTACGGATTATATCTATCTGATCCTGGATAAAATTTCCCGCTGTCCAATCAGGCTTACATTTGGAAATGTCAAACAAGAAATTTTTCAGTATTTGGTGGCCATATTCTGTATGGGAAACCTCTGGATGAAATTGTGTAGCTAACCGTTTAGAATCCACACTAGCCATGGCCGCCGCCACATTATTCGAAGATTCAGCGATAACAGACCAACCATCCGGAATTTTCGTAACCCGATCCATGTGCGACATCCATACTTGGGAATTATTGGATACGGAATTCAGTAATTGCGAGCCCCCATTTACCGAAATATTGGCAAAACCATATTCTCCTTTACCTGTTGACTCAACACAGCCGCCATGATGCTGAGCCAATATGTGCAAACCGTAGCAAATGCCAAGTATTGGTAAATCTAAATCAAGTATTTCTTTATCATAACTGGGGGCGTTTTTTTCATAAACGCTGGAGGGGCCACCAGAAAGAACGATTGCTCTTGGTTCGTGTGCCATGACAGTGGCAAGGCTTGCTTCGTGCGGTAAGATCTCTGAAAAAACATTCTGTTCCCTGATCTTCCTGGCAATGAGCTGAGTATATTGTGACCCAAAATCAATGATGATCACACCGCCTTTTTTAAATCCACTCATTTGAAGCCCCAATCACTGAGAGTATCTAAAAATGAATTGTCTGTTAATTTATATTGAATAGGTGTGACACTAATCCAGTTATTAGCCAATGCATTGCCATCCTGATCATCAGATTTATCATTATTTATTATTTTACCTCCCATCCAGAAATATTGACGACCACGTGGATCTTCCCTTTTTTCAAGCTTATCAAGAAAATATTCACCCCCTTGACGGGTGATTTTATAGCCGCTGCATTCAGATGCGCTGCATTTGGGTACATTCACATTAAGTAAGGTTCCTTTTGGTAAACCATTGTGCAATACTTTTTTCATCATAGTTTGGGCAACAGACTTGGCCAAATCGTAATAATCAGATTTAAACGTATTAATGCTTAAGGCTATTGACGGAATACCCAACATGATACCTTCCGCTGCTGCGGAAACTGTGCCAGAGTACAATATATTGGACCCTACATTGGCACCTGCATTTATACCAGATACTACAATATCCGGTTCTACTTCCAGAAAAGAACCAACAGCGATCTTCACACAATCTGCAGGCGTACCATTAACAGCATAACCTTCGAAACCGCCGTGCCTCGTAATAGGCTCTATACGAATTGGATCAGAAATAGTGACAGCATGGCCGACTGCGCTTTTCTCAGTATTCGGTGCCATAACGGTAACATCTCCCATTTCTTGCATCGCTTCCCAAAGCGCATAGATTCCCGGTGCGTGAATACCATCATCGTTAGTTACGAGAATGGACGGCCGTTTTCTCATTTTAACATAGAAATTAAACTATATAAAGTGGCTTTCATTTTGTCCCTAGTGACAATATGATCCACAAAACCTTTTTCCTTGAGAAATTCCGTACGTTGAAAACCTTCGGGGAGATCCTGACCAATAGTTTGCTTAATTACGCGTGGTCCAGCAAAGCCAATAAGTGCACCTGGTTCAGCCAAAATTATATCTCCAAGCATTCCGTAACTTGCCGTAACGCCACCTGTTGTTGGATCAGTGAGAATTGGTATGTATAGTCCACCACCTTCTGAAAATTGCGCCAGTTTTGAGCTTGTTTTTGCTAACTGCATCAATGATATGGCCCCTTCCTGCATGCGCGCGCCGCCAGAAGCGCATATTAATATTAATGGCAGGTTATTTTCATGAGCATAATCGATCAATCTAGCTACTTTTTCTCCAACTACTGACCCCATACTACCACCGATAAATGCAAAATTCATGATCCCTAAGGCAACATCCCGATCTTCAATCTTACCATGATAGCAATTTATCGCATCTTTTTGGCCCGTCTTCTTTTTTGCTGCAACAAGTTGGTCCTTATATTTTTTTCCCGCTTTAAATTGCAATAAGTCTTCAGATTGAAGGTTAGTAAATAATTCTTTTGACGATCCGCTATCAAGTAAAAGACTATGATAGATTGAGGGCTCGACACGAAAATGATGGCTGCAGTGACGGCATACTGAAAGAGATTTCTCTAGTTCAGGCTTATAGAGAAATTCAGAACATGTTGGACATTTTACCCATAGGCCATCAGGAACACCCTTCTTCACAATGGGCTTGATCTTTTGTTTCTCTCTTTTAAACCAAGCCATGGATAAGACTATATCTTTGCATAATTATTGCATCCTCACCATCAGTATAATATCCTTTTCGAGTCCCTGTTTCATGAAACCCGAATTTCAGGTAAAGATTAATGGCAGGAAAGTTACTTTTTCTTACTTCCAAATGAATACTACTATCTGTATTAAACTGATCGAGAAAATATGATAACAATTGTTCACCATAACCTTTATGCTGGAATGGAATATCAATGGCAATGTTCAGTATTTGTACATCATCATCAACTACATGGGAAAATAAATATCCAATCATATTACCTCTGGCTATCATGACATAATTCTCTGCCGCAGGTTGAGAATTTAATTCCCAGCTCAGTTGTTCTTTTGACCAGGGATGTTTAAAGACTTTTTTTTCAATTGATAAGATGTCCGCAAGGTCATTCGATGTGGCGATACGGATCAATGTTTCTTCTCTCCAACTTCAAATGGTGAAATATAGTTGGGTACGAGATCATACGGTTTATTGATTACCCATTCATCAAAATGTTGGTGGGCTAATATAGAAATAATCTCAGCGGATGGATTCCCTTCCTGAACATGTTTCAAATCATCTATAAATTGATTGCAACCCCAATGGACTACCTGATCCATTTTTTTAATATTCTGCTCGATATCTTGCCATTGATACGGACTTGGATCATTTTGTGGAATTGAACCATTTTCACAAGAAAATTTTTGTGCATAGACAATATCCCGGTGGGAATATAACAGCGCTAAGCCTGCCCCTGAATATTCACCGCCAGAATCCATTAATGCCCTTAAAGTCGGTACAGGAATTAATGGCAGGCCTTGACCAAAAGCCAGTCCTTTACTGTAACTTAAACCAATCCGTAAACCAGTGAATGATCCTGGGCCAATTGAGATCGCAATACCATCCAAACTAGACAGTTTCAATCCTGTGTCGGCAACAAGTTTTTCATAAAATAATGGTAATGATTTTGCATGTTGCCGGGGAATATTTTCCTCTACTGTGGCAATTACATTATCATCTTCAATATACGATACTCCACAAATTTCAGTAGCTGTTTCAATCGCCAAAATTTTCATGTCTTTAATCCCTTTATGGAAATCAGTCTTTCATTTTCCACATCCAATACTCTCTTAAAAGAAATTCGTATTGCATCCGGTGGTAAGATTGACTCAAGCTTATCTCCCCATTCAATAAGAATTATCGCTCTGGGAGTTGCTAAGATATCTTCACCCCCAATATTCAAAAAATCATCGATTCCTTCTAGACGATAAGCATCTACGTGGATTAGTTTACCCTTTTGACCATCGTATTCACTAACTAATTTGAAAGTAGGTGACCCAACATGTTCACTTATTCCAAGGCCCTTAGCAAAACCTTGAGCGAAGGTGGTTTTACCAGATCCAAGGTCTCCGATAAGTGCAATTACAATCCCTGTTGGTAAAGAATTCGCCAGATCTGCGGCAAAAGACTGTGTTTCAGTGACAGAGGTACATCGATATTCACGGGGTAACATTAATACCCTCTCATGGTCACGACTGGAACCATGATCTCTTCCATGGATATGCCTCCATGCTGGAAACTTCCTTTAAGCTTTCCCTGATAGCGATGCTGTTGGTTTGGATAAAGAAAAAACACATCATCCTTAGCCACAAGATAATTGGTCTGATGCACCAATTCGGGTAACCGATAATCTGATGATTTACGAATTATGAGTGCATTTTTTTCCTTGGAATTCAAGTTTCGTCCATACTTATAGCGTACACCACTGGAAGTTTCTCGATCTGCTCCAACCAAAACACCACGCTGAACACGAACAGTACCATGGTCGCTGGTGATAACCACTGTAAAATCACTTTCACTCAATTCACGCAGGGTACGGTACAACCATGAATTCTCAAACCAGGTACGCACTGCAAAACGATATCCTGATTCATCAGGCACCATTTCTTTCAAAACATCGGATTCGGAGCGCTTATGCGCTAGCATATCAACAAAGTTCACTACAATGGCCATTAAGTCTGATTGTTTGTAATCAGTGAGATGTTTTTGAAAACGCTGGCCTTCTTCAACAACATTGATCTTATGGTAAATCACATTTTTATTTTCCAACTGGTTTCTCTTTAATTGGTCTTCCAAAAATAAAGCTTCATATTTATTTAAACTGGAAGCTTCAGACTTCATCAATTCCAATTGCCGCGGGTACTTTTGACAGAATTCATCAGTAAATAATCCCGAAAAGATCGCATTGCGACTAAATGGTGTGGCGGAGGGCAATAATGACATTTGGTAACCAATATCTATGTTGAAAAATTGTCCTATTTCCGGCAGGATGGTTAGAAATTGATCATGCCTTAAAGCATCAACCACTATGAAACAAACTTTTTTATCCTGCCGCAAATTAGGTATCACAAATTCAGGAACTACATCCACCGACAGGTTTGGACGGTCAGAACTCCTGACCCAATTACAATAATTTTTGTCAACGAATTTTACAAATTCTCGATTGCAGGTATGAATTTGTTCAGTAAGTATATTCCCCAAACCTATGTCCTTATGTTCGTCAAAGTTGAGTTGCCATTTAGATAATCTATTATATATATCCCACCATTCGTCAGCCTGTAGATCCTCTTGCAACCTACTCTCAATATGCTGGAATTCTTTCAAGTATCCGCTGGTAACTTTTTCCTCACGGATTTTGGTATCTTCCAGGACCTGTTTACAGGCCATAAATATCTGGGTTGGATTTACTGGTTTGATCAGAAACTGCGCTAACTTTTGCGAAATAGCTTCATCCATGAGCCA
>CAJWGZ010000058.1 GCA_913041075.1 uncultured Fidelibacterota bacterium
AAACCATAGACAAATTCAATCCAGGACGGGCAGAGCTAATTAAGCTGCAGCCATATAGCCGTAATCGGCATTTATTGATAGTCCGGGGATATTTAAGAGGATCCCGGAACCTCTGCATGCGATTCTACCATTATCATGCCCCGTCGAAACCGGTCGCCCCCATTGTCAAAAAACGTACGTTTGATTAATATTAAGGATTCAGCAGATAAGCCGCAACCACTCAGTATAAATCAAAAATAATGAAATTGTTCCGGAAAAAGAAAGGCCCCGAACGCCAACCCGGAGCCATTCACTTATTCACTTGCCAACCTCCAGGATTAGAATTCTTTATTTCAATCAAATTCTAATCCTATAGGTAGGTAAAAACTAAGCGGGGGATGAATACTGCGCAAGCGGTAAAGTGAAAATTCGATGAATATTTGATAATTTTTTATAGCACGTGCTATTATTTTAATGAAAAATGTATATGGTAGCTCTTAATCGTAAACACCTTTATTTGGACAGGTTTATTCAATTATAACTGCTATAGTGTTTGAGAATACCATAAAGCGTCCTGTATAATTTTAGAAGTGATTTTTCATTGTAATTAATAACATTTGTCCTATTTTCCTTCGAAAAGACTACCTTTCTTTCAATGGAATTATCTGTTAATAAAGATCTAAAAATCTATCAAATTGATCTAACATCAGCCGTTTGCCTAGCAATTCCTTATGATTACGGTGGCAGCCAGCCAAATTTCTACGACGCACCTCCTGGAAAAGCGGTGCCATTTCAACAGCGCGAATTTTTTGGAGAGGTGAAAAATAATAATGGCTGTAATGTAATGGTCATTAATCAAAATATTCATTGTACCGGGACGCACACTGAATGTGCGGGTCATATTTTGGAAAAGGATATATATATCCATGATGTATTATCACCCGGTTTCATCCATTCGGAATTAATTTCTGTTACACCGAAAAAATGGTCAGAAACTGAAGAATCCTACCACAGTAATGTCAATGATGATGATATGGTCATTACTAAAATGGACCTTGAAGAAAAACTATCTCATTCACGGGAGGGTTTGGCACTACGGACTTTGCCAAATACAAAAGAGAAATTGGCACAAAAATATAAAGCATCAAATACAGTCTTTTTTACCACGGATGCAATCACTTTTCTGAACGATCTGGGGATAAAACATTTAGTAGTTGATCTCCCTTCTCTTGACCGTACAAATGATAACGGTATGCTCGGTAATCATCATCGTTATTTTGAGGCCAAACCACCTTTCAAAAAAACAATCACAGAATTGGCTTTCATTCCTGATTCTCTTGATGACGGATTATATTTTATGGTAATTGAAATCCCCCCGATGCAGTTAGATGCTGCGCCTTCACGACCGTTTTTATTTAAATATGAGGAAAAATAATGAGCAAAGAAAAGATCCATCCACCTCAATACTATCAGGATTATTTAGGTCTAGAAAAGATCCTAAAAAGTCAACATTTAATTAGTGAGGAGTATGGTAAACCTGCCCACGATGAAATGCTGTTTATTATTATTCATCAGATATATGAATTATGGTTTAAACAAATCCTTTTTGAACTGGATTCAGTTCTTGAGATTTTTAGTAAAGAAGATATTCAGGAATCCCATATCGGCACAGCTGTATCTCGCCTGGATCGAGTTATTGAAATACAAAAAATTTTAATTGACCAAATACATGTTCTGGAAACAATGACACCCATGGATTTTTTGGATTTCAGGGATTTTCTAATACCTGCCTCTGGATTTCAAAGCGTCCAGTTTCGACTGATCGAGAATAAACTGGGGTTAAGTAAAGAAGATCGTTATTCTTATAGTGGTACGGATTACCACGCGCATCTTAAAGAACCAGAACAAGCCAAAGTTTTAGCATCTGAATCAACTCCGTCTCTTTTTAATGTTGTGGAAAAATGGCTGGAGCGAACACCATTCCTTAATTGGGGTGTAACTTCTTTCTGGAATGAATATGAGCAGGCCGTCGCAGGCATGCTAGACGATGACAGGCAGGTTATAAAAACCAATAAAAAACTTTCCAAAACTGAAAAAGAAAAACACCTCATGGAATACGAAAATACTGAAGCATCATTTGGCGTGGTGTTAAGTGTAAAAGAACATAACAAATTGGTACAAGAAGGAAAATGGCGCCTATCTCATAAAGCAACCAAGGCAGCTTTGCTAATATTATTATACCGCGATCAACCCATTCTTTATAATCCATACCATTTATTAACTAAACTGGTAGACGTGGATGAACTATTCACGACATGGCGATATCGTCATGCACTTATGGTTTCTAGAATGATCGGTCGCAAAATTGGTACTGGCGGTTCTACCGGTTCGGAATACCTCAATAAAACAGCAGAGAAACACCGCATTTTCAGAGACTTCAGTGAATTAACTACATTCTTGATCCCCCGCTCGGCTTTGCCTCAATTACCGCAGGAAGTGGAAAATAACCTGGGGTTCTTTTATCATGTACAAGGAAATTAATGGAGCAATTAACTAATTTTATCAATGGCAAATTCATGCAACCAAAAACTGAAGAATATTTAGATGTATTTGAACCGGCTACAGGACAAGTATATTCTAAAGTACCTAATTCCAGTTCAACTGATATTGACGTCGCATTTCAAGCTGCAAATGCAGCTTTCCCTGGATGGTCTGAATTAACCGTTACCGATCGATCACAATATCTACATAAAATCGCTGAATTATTAGAACATCAACTAGACGATTTTGCGAATTATGAATCTAGGGATACTGGAAAACCGGTCACGTTAGCGCAGTCCGTTGATATACCGAGGGCAATAGCCAATTTTCGATTTTTTGCGGAGTATGGTCCAACATTCAAATTCGATTCAGAGATAAATAGTGATCAATCTGAAAACAGGGTGGTTCATGCACCACTAGGAGTTGTGGGTTGCATTTCACCTTGGAATCTCCCTTTATATTTATTTACATGGAAAATAGCACCAGCTCTAATGGCCGGTAATACTGTATTGGCAAAACCTTCAGAAATCACACCATATACTGCCTATAAACTTGGGGAAATATGTGTGGATGCTAACCTGCCAGCAGGAGTTTTAAATATTATTCATGGACAAGGAATTACTGCTGGTGACGCTTTAATTAATCATAAAGGAGTGCCGGCAATTTCTTTTACTGGTGGCACCGCTACGGGAAAAATAATTTCTCAAAAAACAGCTGCTTCTTTTAAAAAACTATCCTTAGAAATGGGTGGCAAGAATCCCGCCATAATTTTCACTGACTGTAATTACAATAAAATGTTGGAAACCGTTGTTCAGTCTTCATTTTCTAATCAAGGGCAGATCTGTCTCTCTAGCTCACGAATTTTGATTCAAACAGAAATTTTTCAACAATTTAAAAAAGACTTTATTGGGAAGGTTAATAAGTTAATTGTGGGAGATCCACAAGATCATGAATCAAATCTGGGTGCGGTTTCGTCTAAAAATCATTTTGAAAAAATAATGAACTATATTGAATTGGCGGAAAAAGAAGGCGGAAATATACTATTGGGTGGTAAAGCGGTAAAATTAAATGGACGTTGTAAAAAAGGGTGGTTCATTGAGCCCACCATTATTGAAGGGTTGACCAATACTGCCAAAACCAATCAGGAAGAAATATTTGGTCCTGTCGTAACTTTAATTCCATTTAATGATGAAGAGGATGCCATTCAAATTGCAAATGAATCTGATTATGGCCTATCTGCAACAATATGGACAGAGGATAAAGAAAGAGCAACCCGAGTATCAAATCAGGTTGAAGCTGGCGTGATTTGGGTTAATTGCTGGTTGGTAAGGGATTTACGTACTCCATTTGGCGGCATGAAACAATCCGGCATGGGTAGAGAAGGTGGATCAGAAGCATTGAGGTTTTTCACTGAACAAAAAAATGTATGCACGAGCATAGCATAAATTTTTATGAAATTTGAATCTGATAAAGCACCCAAACCGGTAGGAGCTTACCCTCATGCCCGCAAAGTAGGAAATCTACTTTTCCTATCTGGAGTAGGACCACGAAAACCAAATTCTAAAGATATTCCGGGTGTGCAGTTAGATAAAGATGAAAATGTAATTTCACACGATATTGAGGCCCAATGCCATGCCGTATTTAATAATATCCGGATTATACTTGAAGAATCAGGCAGCAACTGGGATAATCTAGTGGATGTAACTGTATTTCTAACGGATATGCGGAGAGATTTTGACACGTATAACCGTATTTATGCGGATTATTTTAAGAATAATCAACCCTGTAGAACCACTGTTGAAGTCACTTCATTGCCAACACCTATTGCAATTGAGCTCAAATGTATAGCAACAATAGTTTAGGAGGAATTCATGTCTGTGACACTTCCGTTAAACTTTAATAAATGGATTGATGAAAATCGTCATTTACTCAAGCCGCCAGTAGGAAACAAAGTCATTTACAATGGAACCGATTTTATGATAATGGTTGTTGGTGGACCGAATTCCCGGAAAGATTACCACGTGGATCCGGTTGAGGAATTTTTTTATCAGATTGAAGGTGATATGCTATTAAAGATCATTGATGATCGGAAAAGGGTCGATATCCCAATAAAGGAAGGTGAAATATTTTTGCTGCCTAAAAATGTCCCTCACTCTCCACAACGGTTTGAAAATACAATCGGACTCGTGATCGAATACCAGAGGGAAGAAGGCGCCCTGGACGCCTTTCAGTGGTACTGTGACGAATGTGAAGCTTTACTTCATGAAGTCATATTGGACCTGGAAGACATTGTTTCCCAACTGCCACCTCTATTCAAAAATTACTGGAATAATGTAGAGGCAAGAACTTGCGATAATTGCGGTGCCATGCAACAACCTCCTAATTAGTAATAATATTTGAAAATAGATATCCATACCCATATTCTGCCAAAGGAATGGCCGAATTTGAAAGAAAAATACGGCTACGGCGGCTGGATAAACCTGGATCACCATAAGACGGGTTGTGCGCGCATGATGAAGGATAAATATTTCTTCCGGGAAGTGGAATCAAATTGCTGGGATCCAGATGTCCGTATGAATGAATGTGAGCACCATGGAGTAGATGTACAGGTCCTTTCCACCGTACCAGTTATGTTCAATTACTGGGCAAAACCAGATGATGCACTTGACGTTTCTAAAATGCTGAATGATCATATTGCTGCTATTGTTGCTGAGTTTCCCAAACAATTTGTTGGGCTAGGGACTATTCCACTGCAGGAACCGGAAAAAGCAATAATGGAGCTGCAACGCTGTATCCATGAACTAGGGATGGTTGGTGTTCAAATCGGGTCAAATATTAACGGTGTAAACTTGAGTGACGAGTCACTTTTCGCTGTTTTTGAAGCGGCAGCGGATCTTGGCACTGCTATTTTTATTCATCCTTGGGATATCATGGGAAAAGAAGAGATGGAAAAATACTGGCTTCCTTGGCTGGTGGGGATGCCAGCGGAGACCAGTCGGGCAATTTGTTCTATGATCTTCGGGGGTGTTTTTGAGCGTTTGCCAAACCTGCGGGTCGCTTTTGCCCATGGCGGGGGATCCTTCCCAGCTACCGCAGGGCGAATACAACAAGGGTATGATGCCCGTCCCGATCTTTGTGCTGTCGATAATCAAGTTGATCCACAAAAATATCTTGGAAAATTTTGGGTGGATTCTTTGGTTCATGATGCGGATGCATTGGATTTTTTAATTAAAAAAATAGGGGTAGATAAAATTGCGCTAGGAACCGATTATCCATTTCCCCTTGGGGAACTGAAACCAGGAAATTTGATCGAATCCATGGATTATAATAATGAACAAAAAGACAAATTACTTTTTCAAAATGCCTTGGACTGGCTGGGGCTACCTGCTAACCATTTTTCATGACCTTCGAAAATTCTAGATCCTGCGCAAAAACCATGGATCAGGATGATCCACTGGGTTCATACCAAGATAAATTTCATTATCCAAAAAATGATAATAAAGAAAATGTAATTTATTTTTCTGGTAATTCTCTTGGGATCCAGCCTAAATCAGTTCGAAAATATGTTGAAAAGGAATTGAATGTTTGGGAAAGAGAGGGATTGCTTGGTCAACATAGCCGCTGGGAAAATTTCCATGAAAGGCTTATAGAAAACACTGCCAGGCTGGTTGGGGCACAACCATCAGAAGTGGTGGTCATGAATGCTCTGACAGTAAATATCCACCTACTATTGGTATCATTTTACCAACCCAATGAAAACAGAAAAAAAATTATCATTGAGGAAGGAACATTCCCATCGGACCAATATGCAATTAAATCCCAAATAAAATTCCATGGATTTGACCCGCAGGATACGTTAATTGAACTTAGCCCAAGGAAAGGTGAAGACACGCTCAGAACAAAAGATATTCTAGCTGCAGTAAGGGATATTAATGAAGAGCTGGCTACTGTGATTTTGGG
>CAJWGZ010000059.1 GCA_913041075.1 uncultured Fidelibacterota bacterium
TACCGCGAGCGAATCTTCCTTCTAAAATGATATCACCATTCTCGTTTACATCAATAACTTTACCAGTATATGGCTTGCTGTCTCGTGGCTGGTAGTAAAAACCATCCCTTTTTTGAAGATTATTGATTCTCACTGCCGGCTGGGCACTAATTATGCCAATAAAAAATAAATAACCAGCGAGTCTAAAATGCTTCATGGTGTATTTCCAGTAAAACCGATAACTGCTTATAAATTAGCTGAAACTATTTCGCAACCCATCTTTCAGTTTGATTTGCCCAATCAATTTCATGGAAAGCGTTATTGTCATTCGGCATATCCGACACAAACCGCGTAAACATTACACCAGTTTTGCGATTTAGCACCATCATTGCATTGGAACTGCCATATGTTCCAACATATTCAAAATCATTTTCCTTTTCAACGGGCGTTTGTCCCATGAAAACAATGGCGCATAGCACTAACGATGCACCGGTTATTATACCCATGATGTATTCTTTCATTGTAACCTCCTATTTACTAATCTAAAACCGAATCCTGGGAACGTTCATTCATTTGTTCATACCACCGTTTCACAACTTTGAACAGCTCCCATTTGTCAAGCCCTTCAATACTGAAATATTTATCCTTGAAGGTATCGTAAAATTCTTTATTAATAAAATATTCCCAATCCTGGAGTACAATGGTATTTGTTTTTTTTGTAGCAACTATAATTCCCTCAGCCCAGATATCTAAGATGAGACACCGGAACGCATTTTCAGTGACGTCTGACCATTCCATATCATATAACTTGGCTAGGGTATCCGCTTTTACTTTATACAATAGTGCGCTCATTTGCACAGGAATCATTATATCTTTATCAAAAACCCGCTTTAACCAGGAAACTATACCATCGAATCCCATTTCAGAAAAACCATTAACAACAAAACCTGGGGGCAAGGTATCAATAAAATATTCAGGAGGTTCAGGATTGCGCACCAGTTTCCCATTATATTTAATATATAATGGATCTTCTGGATCTAACCATCTGGAATCAAATACAACCATATTACTTATTTCGATTTGAAAATTATCAGACATTTATATACATAAAATTCTATGGATAATCGACCGTATTTCCTTCAGAATCTGTTTTTACGATCCAGAGTTTGGTATACTCTTCACCAAAAGAATCCGTAGAACCGATAACTATAAATCCACCATCGTAAGCTTCAACTACCCCATAAGCCTTGTCATCCTGGTTCCCGCCATGTTTCTTATTCCATAAAATTTGGCCACTATTTACATCCACGCCCCAAACTCTGTATTTAAAAGGGGATCCTGAGCTGCTACGGGTATAGCCTGCAGCCACTACAACATCTTCATTTTCTGTAACTGTCAGTGACATACCTACATCATAATTGTTATTTCCGTGGTTTGACTGCCATAGAATTTCACCGGAAGCTGAAATACGCATTATCCAGAGGTCCAGGTTCGATTGCGATAATGATTTTTTACCAGCAATCACATAACTATCATCAGAAAGTTTTACAATATCCTGGGCTTCGTCCCAGTAATTACCACCCAATTCATGCGACCATTCTATATTTCCACTAGCATCTGTTTTCACAACCCAGAAATGATCATAAAATTCAAAATTACGATCATGCAGTTTATTGCCCGCCAAAACAAATCCACCATCATCTGCCTGAACAACCCCCCAAAAATTATCCATAGGAGAATTTGCAATCCCATACCGCTTCACCCATTGGATGTCGCCTCCTTCTGACATGCGTAGGATATAGGCTTGTCCTTTCTGGCCATGCCCTCCCGTGCCAGGATCTCCACCTACACCTCCCACGACAATATAATCACCTGCAACCGTTTCAATCACGTCTTCTACATAGTGCTTATTAGAATATGGTAGTTTATAATCCCATTCTATTTCGCCATTTGGATCTGTTTTGAAAACATTTATACCGCCTCCAATGATCAATCCACCATCAGATGTATGGTTTACGGCATTCCCCCTACTCAGACCCGATAAATCGCTATATACTTGGTTCCACAATTCATTACCCAATTCATCAACTTTCATTAGCCACGCTTTATTTGAGTTTTTTCCAGAAATGACATAGGTACAATTTTCTGCATTTATAATATCATAACCTGCTGTATTAACTGGCTCATCATAAGTAATAACATATTGTGTGTTAATTCCACAGTTTTCCAGGGTGGAAGAGTCATCATCACAGGAACCCACCAACACAACCACTACACTGATCACTATGTATTGCTTGTAACGTTTTTTGATTCTTCTCAACAACAATAATATCAGGTTATTTAGGGACACAGTAGTAAATAACAGTTACATGAAACTATAAAATAATGATATAAAATAATAAGAAATCGATACAACCTATATTTTATAATTATACGTCAATGACCGTACCTACAGTAACACATTTATTCTTCCTTGTAGAATTCCTTGATTTCCTGTGCATATTTGGGCAGTAGATCGTTCGGCATAGGCAATACAAGATTATACTGCATTATTTTCCACTCTTGATCTACCAATTTCAACACACCAGTACCTCTCAGCTGACCATATTTATCGTTCCTTACTAATTCATCAAACCAACAGGTCTGGTCATCATCAGAGAAGTATATATTTCTTTCCGTCATATGGTAGGTCCAGCCTTGGCCAGTTTCAAAGCGAGCCAGACCATATTCTTGAAAGGCATTCTTTTCCCAGCGTTCACCGATATCTGTACCGAAAAAGATCGCATCATCCGCAAACAGATCAAAATATTCAGGTCCCCTGGCCTCCGCAGCATATAAATGCAGATTATTTAAGACGCCGGTAACAGCTTGATCAGGGCTGGTATTCTGGCAGCAAATTATTAGGGGTAAAACTAAACTGAATAAGGTTCTTTGCATTTTCGATCCTTTATTTATTGAGAGATAAGGTTGAATTAGATTTAGTGGTAAGTGGTCTCACTTTTGGTATTTCAAATTACATGAAATGTGATCATATTGCTTTTTATATATTTAGTGAAAAAGCGGAAGAATGCAATTACCAGAAATACCTGATAAGATCCCCGTAAAAAAGCGAAAAATACTGGGCCCCATAGCCAGGTTTCTACTCAGTAAATATAATTGGAGTATTGTTGGTAAATTTCCAAACAGGAAAAAAATGATCCTCATTGGTGCGCCACACACAGCCCATAGAGATGCCTGGTTTGGTTTGCTTGTCGTCCTGTCCCTTGATTTACGGGTGAACTTTTTTGGTGCGAAATGGATGTTTTCCCGACTGCCTAGTCCTATTACCTTTTCGAAAAATCTGGATCGACTGGGTATGCCATGGCCGCTGGGTTGGTTGCAAAAATATATGCTTATACGACTTGGAGGCATACCAGTTTATCGCGAAGAAAACAAAGGTATGATTGAAAGCACTACAGCCAAATTGAAAAAATTAGACAGCTTCCTTTTACTCCTTGCTCCAGAAGGAGGCATTAAACATGTGAAACATTTCAGAAGTGGATTCTATTACCTGGCAAAAAATTTAAATGTGCCCTATGTACCGGTAGCGATTGATTATAAAAACAGACAGTTTAAAATACACGGTTTCAGAAAAGTGTCAGATTCTTTCGAAAAAGATACCCAGGAAATAAAAAATATTTTTGATGGTGTAGAAGGTTATTACAGAACTTTCAGAGCATAACACTTCCCAATTATTATTTAATTTTACAACAACATGGATTATGAACCACATTCTGAATTATAAAAAATAATAAATATCTAATTTGTCAGGTATGGTTATGATAAATAGCTATTTTCTATTCTTGCTGCTGATACCGGTTGCAACCTTTTCTCAACGTTTGGTTATACAAGATCTGCAAACCAAATCTCCATTGGCAGGTGTAAATATCTATTCAGCAGAGCATGGTACAACAACCGATACAAATGGTGTTTGCAATCTGCAAGGATTCCCAATGAAAGATGAAATAACGCTCTCCCACATTGGTTATGTGGCAATCAAGATTACGAAAAAAGATTTGCCTGACACGCTTTATTTGCAGGCAGCTAATGTGCCAATCAAAGGCGTAAGTGTTATCAGTTTCAAATCCAAAAAAGAAAGAAAGCGCTATAATAAGCTTGAACGCGATGTTATTAGGGTATACCCCTACGCTGTTTTGATTGGCAGGCTGCTCCAAGAATATTCAGCAGTGATGGACAGTATTGCTGAACTATCCTTTTTCAAACGCAGAAAGGGGGAAAAAGAAGTGTTCACAACCATTGAAGAGCAATTAATTGCAACTTACGGGAAACAGGTACGCAGACTTACGAAAAACCAGGGCCGCATACTTATCAGGCTGGTAGATAGGGAAACAGATTTTACTTCGCATCAAATCATAAAAGATTTCAGAGGGTTTTTTATCGCCGGATTCTGGCAGCTTACTGCCCGCCTATTTGGTCACAATCTAAAGTCTAATTATAATCCAGAATTCGGTGAAGATAAATTAATTGAACATATCCTGAATACCAGAATAGGGAAATAACTGGAAAAATCTAGGGACTTTGGCCTCGATCAATGACAATTTGATCACAAATTGTCTCACACATATCTTTTATTTTTTCTTTGATCTCTGCAAACGAATAGTTAATTATTAAACTGCCGTCTTCATAGAGAATTTCTTCCAATGGCACCCCCAGCCAAAGATCCTGTGTAGCATTCGGAAATTGATATTCAAGAAAATCAGAGTTGGTGATTCGATAAATTACAATTCTTAGATATCCAGTGTATTTTTCGCCAACTACTTCTGGTTCTATGGTATTTACCTCCCAATTGAGATATAAGGCAACATTCTTTCCAGGATGATAACCGTGATATGTGCAGTTTTTGATGTAAGCATAACTAATTTCAAAAGGTAATGATTCATCCATAATTAACTTAATCGCATAATTGATATCATCTATTTCACCTGCCGTTAAATGGTAGGCAGTGGGATCTAGCGGAGCATTTATACAAACAATCTTCCTAAAACCCCGGTACAAGAGTGTATCAGCTTGATGATCATTCTGTCCCAGCAATAATCCGCAATAAACTACTAAGGGTAGGAAAATATTCATTTGATCAATCCATGGTTAATTCGTCAGCCAAAGGCAGTACTTCACCTTTTTTTATTTTCTTTTTGACCTCGTATTCACGAATGAGTAAACCAAAAAGAATCACACCGATGACATATAGCGCTGCAGTTATCAAAAAGATCTCATAATAGCGAAACTGTAGCAACCGTAGCCACTCAAACACTTTAGCGCTAACAAACCAGGAAGCGCTCCACAAACTGGAACTCAAAGCACTAATAAGTTCCTGATTCTTCTTGCCAACATAATTCATTAATAGTTCATTAGCAGCAGGATGGGCCATATGCATCAGTGGTTGGCGCAGGATGAAGGCGATCACAGCGATTACAATAGCAAAAGAAAATTCAGCATAGAGTTCCATTATGGCCATGATGACCAGACAACAGATTGCCAAAGCTTGTACCACAACGATCGTCATCCAGTAACCATATTTCTTCCGTAGAAAGGGTACCGATAAAGAAAAAATGAATACTAGGAATGCGGTAATACTGCCCAGCAGGCTGAAATTGCTGGATGTCAATCCAAATACAGAATTAAAGAACAGATTTACAAATGGTATCGTCAAACCGGCGCCAATAGAAATAAGTATTAGTGGTGAGATCGCTTTGAAAATAAGCGACCAATCATAGGATTTACGTATCGAAAATAAATCATCATTCCGTTCAGTGTCTTCTTGTTCACCTTCAGTTATCCTTACTGCAAAAAATATGGATGTAGCGCCCAATACTGTAATGATCCAGAGCGTACTCTGTTCATTAAAAGTTAATGTCCATGTGCCCAAGGAAAGGTAGTCTACCCAATCCAGACCGCTGATTAAAATACCGGAAAATATAGTTGCTAGAGACCAAGTTGCGGCGCTCAGCGATAGTGCCTCTGTACTGTTCTCAGCAGTGGTGCTGCGAATAATAAACGGCAGTGAACAAACCCGCATGAGCATCATTCCAAAACCCCAGGATAGAAAAGCCAGCTGGATCAATGGCACTACCTTGTGTTGAACAGATTCAATGATCAAACCGCTAGTCAGTGGTACAATCAGGGCAGCTAGGATAAAAAAGGGCTTCAGTTTTTTACCGCGGATATAGATTCCCAGCGGCAGAGCAAAGGCCAACGCACTGATAAAGCGTAGCGAGTTAAACGATGCAATTTCGGGATCACTAAATCCCTGTTTGCGAAGAAAAATGTTTAATATCAGGATAAAAGCAACATGGATCAGGTTTAGGGAAAATTCCAGCAAAATGAGCAGATGTATCACCCGCGGCAGATCACGATAACTGCGAAATATTTTACCCAGCATAATTACTTG
>CAJWGZ010000060.1 GCA_913041075.1 uncultured Fidelibacterota bacterium
TCCAATGAGTTTAATTTGATCATTAAATTGCACAACTTCAGTTGGTTTCAAAAACGGTATCAATATCAGAGTGAGCTAATTCGAACTGTAACAGATAAATTAAAGAACAGTTTTTTAGCCCAGCCATTTGACATTGATGTTATCCCTTATATGCTAGCCTCCGATCTATTGATTTCTGATATATCATCCACCATTTTTGAATTCCTACCTTTGAACAGACCAATTATTATGGCCGAATGTTTTTCAATCCGATTGAAGCATCGCATTTTTAAACGACGGTTTGAACGCAAGCTGGATTTAGATAGATTTGATGCCATCGATTTTGTGTACAGGATAAACAATTCCGTACAGCTCAATGGATTAGTGTATCATGCTATAGAATACCCGGATGAAATGTCTCAGTTACGCGTTGACGCCTGTAAGAGATATCTCTATAAAACAGATGGTAAGGCCAGCAGCAGACTTCTGGATGCGATTGAAAAAGAGTTGCAAATAAAATGAATATTGGCGTGTATTCCCCAAACTGGGTCGGTGATGCGGTTATGGCATTAAAATTTATTGGACGGTTGCGTAAGCAGTATGCTGATGATAAATTGATTGTAATTGCCAGAGATTGGGTGGCAGCTATTTTTGATAATCATCCGCTTATAAATAAAGTTTTACCGGTACCGACAAAGGAACTAGCAGGTGTATTCAATACCATCAAAACCGGTAGAAGTTTTCAGAAGTTAAATTTGGATATATTTTTCGTACTACCGGATTCGTTTCGTAGCGCCGTTATCGCGTGGTTTTCAAAATCCAACACAAGAATAGGATTCACTGGCCAGATGAGAGAACCTTTTCTTACTGATCAAATGGACTTGCCAAAGGAAGCGATCCATCGTTCTGAAAAATATATATACCTAATACAAAATGATGAGCATGCGCAGGATTTTCAACATGTGGGCATTACGCTTCGTGAACAAGAAATAAAATGGGCCAATGAAATATTACAGGAAAATAATGTGCAAGATCCAATTGGTCTATTAACCGGTAGTGTTGCAAAATCACGTTCTGTTCCAATTGGAAAATGGATTGAAATCGCAAAAGATAAATCGGCGGATGACAACAAATTTGTGATTATAGGAGAAAAGAGGGATGCGGGCAACGCGCAAAAGATCATTGCGCAAGTTGGAGAGGATAGGGTTATTTCTTTTTGCGGAAAACATACCTTGCGCGAGAGCATTGCCCTAATTTCACGATGCCGGGCAGTTATTGCTGCAGATTCTGGCTTAGGGCATATTGCAGCAGATCTTGATATACCTACCATTTCTTTGTTTGGGGCTGGTGATCCAGAAAAGACTCGCCCCTTGGGTGATTTAACACAAGTAGTTACCGCAAATGTGCATTGCAGTCCGTGCGGAGATAATATATGCGGTAATACTTTAGAACCGATGATATGTCTGGATTCGATTAGTAGTACTCAGGTTTGGAACACCTACAGCGATCTCCATAATTAGGATCAATCTTACCTCGCTTTACAGTAATCCCATTATGAACTTGTAATCATTTCCTGTAATTTTATCTAGTTTATGCAAGGTCTAATTTTAGCTGCAGGAGTCGCAAGACGTTTATACCCCATTACAGAAAAAACACCTAAATGTTTATTAGATATTGGCGGTAAACCGATCTTAAGCCATCAGCTGGATGCGCTGCGCCAATATAATGTGAATGAAATAACAATTGTTTTGGGATATTTTAAAGAGATGGTAGTCAATTATATTATTGATAATTATCCCGATATGGATTTCACATTTATAACCAATGAACATTTTTTCGAGACCAATACATCTTATTCAGTTTACCTATGCTCCGAAAAACTGGTTTCTACAGAAACTGTCTTAATGAATGGTGATGTGTTATATCCACCTGCATTACTAAAACGGATAATCGAATCACAATTTGACAGCGTTCTTGCTGTGGATGTGAAAGAATGTGGTAGAGAAGAAGTAAAAGTTATTGAAGGTGATGGGAACCGGTTAGTCGCTATTGGTAAAGAATTGATTCAGGAAAACTCACTGGGAGAATTTATTGGTGTTGCAAAGCTATCTAAATCGTTTTGCATTGCATTTTCGGCATCCCTTTCAAGATTAATTGATGCTGGGGGTAAATCAGATTATTTCGAAGCAGCAATTCAGCCATTATTGGATGAATATGATGTTTATTATGAAGATGTTAGCGACTTACCCTGTATTGAAATTGATTTTGCAGAAGATCTGGATCAGGCACAAGAGTTGGTCCAGAATGATTTGTTTCAACTTTAATTAAGTTTTGCCAAATATATATCCATTTAAGGGCTGGCGGTTCAATACAAATATCGTCAGCGACATCAGTCAGGTAATCGTACCTCCATATGATGTAATTAACGATGCTGATCAAGCTGTATTATATGATCGATCTCCTTACAATTATGTTAGAATAATATTAAACCGTTCTGCAGGAATGGAACGGTATTCAAAAGCAGCAAAAACATTTTCTGAATGGAAAAAGAATGATATCCTGAAACAGGATACTGATTCCTCTATTTATCTATTGTGCCAAACCTTTCTCCAGGATGGACAACAAATTGAACGTACAGGATTTATAACCAAACTAAAAATAACAAAATTGGGCGGGGATGTGTTACCCCATGAACAAACTATATCTAAACATATCAATGATCGGTACAATTTGATGAAAGCGACTAAAGCGAATACCGGTCAGATATTCATGAGTTATCGTGATCAAACACGAACAGTAGAATCTATTCTGGGAGCCTATAAAAATGAGATTCCGCTGATTGATGCAGTGTTGGACGGGATTCAATATAGACTGTGGTGTTTGACAGATGAGAGACAGATAAATACGATCCAGAATGTGGTGGCAGGTACAAAAGCCATAATAGCAGATGGTCATCATCGCTATAAAACCGCTTATCAATACGCACAAGATCATCCTGAAATAAATGGAAGTGACCGGGTGATGGTTACATTGGTGAATGCATATAATGATGGTATGCATGTTCTGCCAACACATCGTATCGTTTGCGGGAAACCAATTGACGATGATCGGTTTATTGAAAAAATAAAGGGACTGTTTGATATTGAAAAAAAACCATCAGCGGCGAAACTGTTAAATGAGTTGGATCAGCGTCGCGCTTCAAATACAATAAACCTAGGAGTCCTTACACGGGTTGGCAACGCCTATTTATTGAGATATAAGGGGGAAGATAATTGGTCTAGTGATTTATCAACTGCATCACAGGCATTGGATGTAAATGTCCTGCATCAGTTGATCTTGAAACCGGCGTGTGGAATTGATACAAGGAACCAACATGATCTTGGGCATCTAGCTTATGTCCGGGGGAATGAACCACCGTTAGAAATGATCAAGAATATCTCCGATTATGATTTTGTATTTTTTGTTAACCCGCCTGATCTTGATCAGATATTTGACGTGGCTGAAACAGGTGAAACGATGCCGCAAAAGTCCACCTATTTTTATCCAAAGGTTTATTCAGGTTTAGTAACGGCCGGTATCGGGGATTGATGAATAATGATTAAACGCTTGCAAAATTGAACATTAAATTAAATTCTAATGGTATTATTTTTAGTGGAACTGCAACAGTATTTGTAAATTTAATTAGACACTGATGGCTAGCTTATATAATACTTTGGAAGAAAAAATTCCTGTCTGGCGTGATGATGCCAGGTCACTGCTTAAGAATAATGGTTCATCTGTTATAAGTGATGTTACCTTAACCCAAGCCTATGGTGGCATGCGTGGTGTAAAGGGACTTGTTTGTGACACATCATCCGTTTCACCAGATACTGGTTTAATCATCAGGGGCAAACCATTATTAGATATAATTGATATTTTACCCGAGCAGGTATTATTTCTTTTGCTTGCTGATGAAATGCCCGATGAAGACGCCCTTGCAGATTTGCAATCGCAACTCAGTGAGTATGCTACTGTCCCGGATTATATTTGGACCATACTTAACAGTATGCCTGAAGATTCTCATCCAATGGCTATGTTTAACACTGCAATACTAGCGATGGAAAAAGAATCAGTTTTTAGGAGAAATTATGATAAAGGACTGAGCAAGGAGGACTTTTGGAAACCTATGCTGGAAGATGGGCTTAAGCTCATTGCAAAATTACCAGCTATTGGTGCTGGAGTATATAGAATCCGCTTTCAAAAAGGCGGGTTAATCGAACCTGATGGATCCTTGGATTGGGGATCGAATTTTGCCCATATGCTTGGACTTAATGATCCTGATGGGAATATAAAAAAACTTATGCGCTTGTATTTGATGATCCATTGTGACCACGAAGGAGGTAATGCCAGTGCATTTACATCTTTAACCATTGGTTCAACTCTCTCTGATTTATATTATGCTGTATCTGGCGGATTAAATGCATTGGCTGGACCGCTGCATGGCTTAGCAAATCAGGAGTGTTTGAAATTTGTTCTTGAGGTCAGAGATAAGTTTGGCGGGACTCCTTCCCGAGATGAATTGGAGCAATTGTGCTGGGATCGGTTAAAAAACGGAAGAGTTATTCCTGGCTATGGTCATGCCGTATTGCGCTGTCCTGATCCGCGATTCACCGCTTTTATGAATTTTGGTAAAGAACATATAGAAAATGACGATGTATTTCATATAGTTGAAACGCTCTTTGATGTAGTCCCAGAGGTATTGAAAAAGCATGGCAAAGCCAAAAATCCATGGCCGAATGTTGACGCAGCTTCCGGTGCATTACTGTATCACTATGGTCTTACAGAATTCAGTTATTACACTGTTTTATTCAGTATTTCCCGTTCCATGGGAATAATTAGTCAAATCGTTATCAACCGTGCTTTGGGCATCCCCATTATGCGGCCGAAGTCAGTAACAACGAAATGGCTAAAAGACAACTACTGATTACATAAAGAATAAAATAAACGATTAAAGCGTTACTTTTTAGGGTACTCCTTTTGTTGTGAAAATTTCTATGTTATATTTTCCCTAAATGATTATCATTCGCACTTTATCAGTCTATTTTATTATTACGATCCATCTCTTATCAGCAGCAGATAATATTTACCAGGAAATTCGTGTATTTCATGCAGATCCCAGTACCTTGCAGTCTTTGAATAATCTGGGAATACCGCTTGATCATGTACGTAAAAATAAAGATGAGTCTTTAGATGTCGTGGTAACAATGGAAGAAGCCCATGCTCTTTTGGAAATAGGCATTCCGTTTGATGTGCGGCAGCATGACCTTACGGAATATTTCGTTACCAGGTCTATGCCAGGTATAGAACGTGACTTTCCCCTAGGGTCTATGCTGGGTAACTATACATTACTAGAAGCGATAGCGCAGATGGATACACTTCGTAATATGTACCCCGATTTTGTAAGTGAGAAGGATTCAATAGGTACCAGCATAGAAGGAAGAACAATATGGGCCTTCAAGGTTTCTGATTATCCAAGTGTAGATGAGGACGAACCGGAAGTATTGTATACAGGACTCACCCATGCCCGGGAGCCAGTCAGTATGATGAATTTATTTTTCTTCGTACGCTGGCTTTGTGAGAATTACAGTTCTGATCCAACCGCAGAATTTTTGGTTAATCATAGAGAAATGTGGTTTGTCCCGATCATTAATCCTGATGGTTATGTATATAATGAAACTATTGCACCCAACGGCGGTGGGATGCATCGAAAAAACCGTAGGCCTAATCCAGATAATTCGAACTGTAATAACGGTACTCAACAGGGAATTGATCTGAATCGGAATTATAGTTATAACTGGGGTGCCGATAATTCTGGTTCGTCCGGTAATCCTTGTAGCGCTGTATACCGAGGTGCTTCAGCTTTTTCAGAACCTGAAACAGAAGCAATCAGTAATTTTATATTAGCAAGGCAATTCAAGAATGTGCTTCATTATCATACCTATTCCAATGTACTCATTCATAGCTGGGGAGATGGCACATTTCCTGATGAGCCGGATCTTTCAACATTGCGCGAGATTGGCGCTGAGATGACACGTGAAAATGGTTATGCAGTCGGAACGGGTACGGAAACAATTGGTTATGGGGTAAATGGTGATGCAGTTGATTGGACTTATGGTACTGCTGGTTTGATATCCT
>CAJWGZ010000061.1 GCA_913041075.1 uncultured Fidelibacterota bacterium
CAACACGAAATTTATATAATGATTCTTCAGCAATGATTGCTGTAGGTAGGTCACGGCCGAATTGGGACTGGTAATCTTTCTGCACCTTCTTCACTAGTTTGCGATCAGGGTTGGCCACCAGCTGAATAGAATAGTAATATATTACGGACTCAGCCGCAACTGCATTACTATCATTTTCCAGCAAGGCCAATGAATCGGGCATGTCTATTTCCAGGGAGTCATACTGGATCGTGCCCAGCACCATTATTTCGCCATAATGGCCCAGATTAGCCGGATTGCTACCCAGAGCATGGTTACCAAGAGTCCTGGTATGATAGGCGCCAGCAGTGGCCGTATGCAGCGGATTATTACTGGCCAACACCAGTGCGCTAAAAACCAATGGTACAAAAATGGATCTCATTAGCCATCCCCAGCCAATTCAGGTCCATCAACAAAATATTGAATACGGCCATAGATATTTAATTGCATTTCATCTGTACTTAGAAAACGGGAAGGAATCGGATTGCCGTCACTGTCTGTCTGGCCCAGGACGTTGATCTGTACCTGCACGTACATGCTGTCCTGGTTGAACAGTCCCAGTCGGTTATCATTAAGATCAATCGAATCAATACCTGCTACACCAGCCGTGATCTGCAACGCATCGATTAGGATATCCGCGGCACCAGATTCGAAATCCAGCGTATCCTGACTCATAAGCACTGTGAGGGTACTGCCGAATTCAAAGGAATTATCGTAGCTGATAAAAACGACAACATCTTCGATCTCCTCCGGCACTGTCTCCGCCGCGCCTGTTTTGGTGACCAGCTCAGGATCTATAGTAATCGTTGCATCGGGACCTATTTCCAGTTCCAGCGGTGCCCGTACTGACAGCAGACCGGCAATCACCTCTGCGGAGGTGACGGACCCAGAAGTACCATCACCACCTACCCGCGCTGAACCATAGGCCAGGATCTTGTCCGGCTGAATATTGATTAATGTACTGGCATTGGGAATGATCACTTGCGAACTGTCAGTTATATTCCAGTTGGTTATGGACGAAGTTTCCATATCACCGGCGGAATTACTGGCCTCCATGGTCAGATCCAGAAATACGGGAATGGTGATGCCCGATTCAAAATCAATGGCAATTTCCACATTGGCAAATTCAAAACCATCCATGTCATCCGGCAAAGCCGATATTTCCTGTTCCACCGTATCAATGGTAACGTCCACTGTATCGATAATACCGGTGATCGAACCAAACCACAGCGTATCGATCAATACATCAATAGCAAGGGAATCATTCAGTGTCAGGGAAAGCAGCTGGTCAGTGGGGATGGATAAGGTCGAGGTATAATTCACCCGCTGGTCATCCACAGGCAGCGTAAGTCTGTAGCCCGCTAGATCAATGGTCTGTTGAACCGGTTCGGTGGAAGAGATAATTTGTAACGTAGTTTCCAGGGGGGCACCGCCCACTTTCAATTCATCAATGGAAAATAGTACGTCCGCTTCCAAACCAATAAAATTCCTGATAGTCAGTTGGATCTGACCGGAATCAATCAAGGCTGTTTCCACCTTGGTATCATTATCCAGTTCGATTACATCTGTCTCCACATTATCATCCTGACTGATGTAGCCCGTTACCGCGTTAAAAGTCAGCCCTGGTAGAGTGATCGCCACAGCAATAGAATCATTTAAATAGTACGTGTTTGACTCCGATTGTGTTATAGTTGTCGTACTGTAGGTCAGGCGTTGATCATCAAGACTTACCGGCTGCAGATCATAACCAGCCAGCACAATTATATACCCATTATCCCCGGGATCGATGGTCAAGACTGTATCCAGACCTGTACCATCACGTACCAGTTCCGGTACAGTTAACTGTACATCCGCAGCACCGCCAATATTATTACTTATCACTAGCTCCATCTGACCGTCTGATATGGTTGCGCTCTGGATCTGTGATTCCGATTCAATGTTGATATCCCCCCCTTCGATGATTGTCTGGGATTCGATCTGACCCGTCACTGCGCTGAAATAAATGTCTGTGATACCCAGGTCCAGTTCCACATTATCTGTTTGGGATATGGTAACACTGTTAGGATCTGTATCAGCAGTAGTGATCAGGTAGTGGTAATCCAAGTATTGATCAGCGAAATCCATGGCCATGGTCCAGCCGGCCATATCCACTGTGGGCACAGTGAACGTACCTGTTACCAAGTCAAAATTCTGCTTAAAGGTGGAATCCGGCGATCCAAAATACAGACTGGGAATAGTCAGGCGAACCGTTCCAGTCAGCGGCAGATTATTTGTGACTGTGATATCCAGATTTCCCTTGGACATAACTGCTTCATCCACCACCGTTTCTGATGGATCCAGCATAATACTACTGGTGTCAGTAATGGACTGAGCTGGTACCACCGCACTGGCCTGGGTGACCTGGAATCCCCGCGCCGCCAGACCAACAGTAAACGTCGAACTCAGGTCCGCAGTGGTCACGGCTACCTGCTGGCCCTGTGATCCGTTGGATGTACCAGACACCTCCACCAACATGCTGCCCGGCAGGGTCATACCGCTAACATCTTGTGTGACTGTGGCGGAATCACCAGCAGCGATCTCCGTAGCCCAGGTCAATTGGAAGATCTGCGCACCAATACTATTCTTAATATCAACGTATATGGGCGCGCCCAAAGGAATGAACAAATTATTGGTAATTGTTACATCGAGATAACCTGAGCTGAGTACGGCGGATGTAAAGGAATCAAAACTGACCGATTTCTGCTGCGGGACCAGGGCTACTGTATCTACCACCACCTCAGCAGAGCCTCCAGCGGCGGCTATGGCCGTTTCAATCACCGTCACCAGCGTCGTGGGCATCACATCTGCGAAGGAAATAGGATCTGTTTCTTCGGCACCGATATTATCCAGCTCAATCAAACCGATCTCCGCATCAATGAGTTCGGTAATATCATCCAGGCCAACAGAATCATACCCAATAGTGAAACTGGTGGTTGAACTATCGACCGTCACTGCACTGGCAAATTGGACAAAACTCTTTTCAATGGGGTCGATCTTCAGTTTATCACCCACTTCCACTGAGTCCAGCTCGATTGTTTTATTGAAAACAAAGATTGAATCCCCTCCTTCGCCAACTGGGTAGGTACTGATCAAAGAATCCTTAAGGAATTCATCCAGGTCAATCGTGGTCTCAATAATGGGTACTTCCAATGTAGTGGACCAGACCGGCAGTTTATCTGGATCAGGTATATCCAGCGCACAACCAGCAAAAAAGATTGTAATAAAAAGAATCGCTTTACGTTTCATCCAATTAAATACCAAGTAAAGATACTAAAAAGTATTCTTATTCGTAGAATGAAACTAAGAGGAATTATTCTTTGAAAAAATAGTTACGGATAGGTTATTTCTTCCTGTTCTTTCTCTTCTTTTTCCTGGTTACAGGATATAACCAATAGCAATAGACCAATTAACAGGGTTGGCACGACTGGGTATTTTCTGTTAATCATCCATAATTACAGTACAACTTACAGTCAGGTGATCAGAATAGCCGCCCAAAAGACGATTACCAGCCCAAAATCGAAACGGATAATGGGCATATTTCCCTTCCTGTTGTCGATATTTTGGCTGATCCAGGATTTCTAGCGAACCGGGCAATATTTTCAGCGACCCCGAATTCATCAAACCGGAACTGACAATGATCTGGTCGATAAGATTATCTTGTCCCCGGTAAACATAAGTACCCACGCCTGGTTTCCCGACTAATGGTTCCATCAGATTGGTAAATGGCCGGGCTGATCTTTTACCATTATTCATATCTATAAATCCTTTTATATTAGGATCTATAGGTTCTTCATTAAAGTCACCTATTAACAATATATCCGCATCTGGATCATCTGCCAGTATGTCCAGCATTATATTTTCCAGCAGGTCTGCCGTTGCCGCCCGCTTGGGGATAGCTTTTTCCTTGCCACCATAGTTTGAAGGCCAGTGATTGACAAAAATATGCAATACCTGGTCCTGGTAAGCGCCTTGCACATGAACAATATCTCGGGTGGGGAGATTCCCTGGTAAAACATTCTTGATCGCCCTCGATTCAAGTACGGTGAATACCGCCGGATCATAAAAAAGTGCGCAATCAATTCCTCGTCGGTCCGGAGAATCAAAATGGACAATGGCATAATCCCGGTCTGTATATACGCGATTTAATTCCTGCATCATAAACTGGTTTTCTACCTCGCAAATACCTACTATATCTGCATTCAGGTCCGTTAGTACTGCGGCACAATTTTTCAGTTTCAGATCATAGATCTCCTGGGTTATATTTTTTCTGCCGCCGAGAGAAAATTCATCGTCATTTTTTTCCGGGTCATTTTCCATATCAAAGAGATTTTCAACATTCCAGAACGATACACGTAAACCGGAGTCTGTTTGACACCAAACAACCGTGCTAATAAGAACTACTAAGATAGCCATTCTTAACATTATGGTAACAGTAGCGTAATATTTGCGGAACTTATTCAAACTAATATCGTATGCTTTAGCAAAGGGAGCGGGTTTAAAACCCAATATTCACCCTCCAACTTACCTCCTTGGTTTGGCTACCCCCGCTCCCAAACCCTTTTAAAAATTTCCGAAACATCCTTTTCTGTGCAATTCCATTATGATTGGCGGAATGATAATTTGATTGGCACACCGCTGAAATCAAACGTTTCTCGTAACTGATTTTCCAGGTAGCGTCGATAATTTACAGGCACCAGTTTGGGATAATTGGTGTGACAAACGATGAGTGGTGGTGCTGTCCGCACCTGATTGATGAATTTGATCCGAATCAAACGTCCCTTTACTGCCGGAATGGCCATTTTCTTAATGGTCTCCCGGAGAAATTCATTCAATAATTTGGTGTTAATTTTCTGCTGCCGGGCCTGATGGACCTGATCTGCTATTTTCATAATATTGGAAACCCGGCGTCGAGTCAAGGCTGATATGAATAGGATCGGATAGTCGTCCAGTCCCTTAAATTGCCACTGAATTTCTTTTTTCATCTCTGCCATAGTATTGGTCTCTGCTTCTACCAAGTCCCACTTATTGACCAATAACACCAGCCCCTTACCTTTACGGATCACCAGATCAACGATCGCTTTATCCTGCTTGCCAAAACCTTTCTCTGCATCGATCATTACCAGAGACACATCAGCATTTTCAATGGCGCTGTGGGTTCTCACATTGCTGTAAAACTCAATATTATCACTCACCTTGGCCCGTTTTCGCAGTCCAGCAGTATCAACCAAGACAATGGTCTTTCCATACCATGTAAAGGCTGTATCAATGGAATCCCGGGTAGTTCCTGCTATAGGGGTAACAATGGTCTGCTCCTTTTGCAATAATGCGTTGGTCAAGGATGATTTACCCACATTGGGCATGCCTACTATGGCCAGCCGCATATAACTTTCTTCATCCTGTTTTGCCATCGCTGGATTCAGCACAGCGGTAATTTGCTCCAGCATGACCCCAGTTAAGCGACCATTCAGCGCAGAAATGGTCACCATTGGCTCTATTGCTAATTCATGAAACCGCAACTGCCGATCGTCTGTTTCCAGTGTATCGCATTTATTGACCACCAGCATGTGTGGTTTACCTGACTTGCGCACCAGTTTCGCCAGGTCCTTGTCACTGGCCGTAGGGTCTGCCTTTCCATCCACTAGAAATAAGATAAAATCCGCTTCGACGACAGCCAGTTCTGCCTGTTCACGGACAGCAGCGTTGAATACATCCACATCATCAGGGATATATCCGCCGGTGTCTACAATGTCGTACAGGCGATTTTCCCAATCTAGCGTCCCCCTTATCCTGTCTCGCGTAATACCTTCCTTAGCGTCTACGATTGCTTTCCGTTTTTCCACCAGCCGGTTGAACAATGTTGATTTGCCTACATTCGGTCGGCCGATGATGGCAATGGCTGGCCTAGCCATGATCGATAGCCGTAAAAAATTCTGCCGGAGAATCTCCCACGACCCGCACGGGAACTTCCAGCGCTTGTGAGATCTGACCCAGGGTCATGTCATCCAGGGTTAACGTATCGTCCTCATTCAGGATTCGATTGGAAAATAATACCATATCCCCCAAATCCTGCTCTTTCAACTGGG
>CAJWGZ010000062.1 GCA_913041075.1 uncultured Fidelibacterota bacterium
GTAAACTCAACTTACCATGAATATCATTACTACTGTATCCATCCATACCTTTTTCCAACAGAAAACCACGAACAACACCATCATCATCCTTGGCCCAGACTACAGCCACGTCTGCAATACTGCCGTTGGTGATCCACATTTTTGATCCATTAATAATCCAATCAGCTCCGTTTCTTTTGGCTGTGGTGGACAGACCTCCTGCATCCGAACCATAATTAGGTTCAGTTAAACCAAAACAACCGACCAGTTCACCTTTGCCTAAACCTGGTAGCCATTTTTCCTTTTGTTCAATTGATCCAAAAGCATGGATAGGGTACATAACTAATGATCCCTGCACACTAGCAAAAGATCGCAAGCCTGAATCACCCCGCTCTAATTCATGAAGAATCAACCCGTAGGCTACATTACTTACACCTGCACCACCAGATTCAACTGGAAGAGCAGAACCCATAAAACCCAACTCTCCAAGTTTTGAGACAAGTTCCATTGGAAATGTACCTTGTTCGAAATGCTCATTAATTACCGGTATAAATTCGTTTTGCACAAATTCATGAGCAGTTTGCTGGATAAGCAATTCTTCTTCAGTCAGTTCATCAGAAATATTGTAATAATCGGGCCCGAATTTTTTCATATATATAGCTTTCTTATTTCTAGAAATTACGTCGATGCAGCCTGTTTTTCATAACTATGACAAATTAAATCACGCTGTTCAGGAATACCCAATGAAATAAGAAATGGGTCTGTCTTTTGCCGATTGGTGAAGTCTTTCTTACAGGAAATATCCTGCCAATTCTGTCCGGTAATAATTTGTCCAATGGATCCACCTAAGGTATTTCCAGGACCAAGTAAAACCAATTTATCTGGACAAAATTCTTTTATCGCCACGTTCATAGCCGTAGTAAAGTCATACGTTTTACAAACCTGATGACCAAGCGTATAATTCCAAAGATCGTTTGAATTCGTTGCCCATGGAGACCAAATGTATCCCCGTCCATCTACAAGCGGAACAATCGGTTTTTGAAACATTTTCTCGGGAAGCGTGGTAAGTGCTTTTCCAGATACCGATTCCAGAAGTGGTGTATGGTAGGCTGCATGGTAAGGTAATTGAAACGGATATTTATCTTTGTGAGGCAGTGATTTTAACAGCTTATCCAGCGCTTTTTGCGCGCCGCCAATAACAAAATATCCGCCAAGATAAATGGATATGTTTGCTCCTGCTTTTTCCACCTCTTTCAGGGTCTTTGCTTTTATTGCTTCGTCCACCTGCCAGTTGTCATCGGTAACTGAGTAGATGATCTGTCCGCCAATAATAGTGTCTTTCATCATGGATCCCATGGTGTCAATCAGGGTGTAGGCATTTTCATGCTTTAGCGCGCCGCCGAGCGCCAGTGCTGAGTACCAGCCCATGGAATTCCCGGTTATGGCAACGATTTCAAATCTGGATTGATCAATTGATAAAAAGTCAGCCAAGCTACAGGCGTAGATCAGGGTCGAAGCATGCTCACCTTTCATGTGTATCTTGGCTTTGAAGGGTTGAGAATCCAATTCAGAAAGTGTTGGCAAACCGGCCGTGTTCCGCTTTTCATCCATGAAAATAATCCGATCCTTTGCCAGTGCACCATAGGTCTTTAAATACCCGGATGTTTCCCGTGTATAACTTCCTCGCCCAGGACAAATGATAACAATGCGTTCTTTACCCATTAACCAGTTCCAACGCGTGTTTGATGATACTTTCTTTGCTGGGCAGGGTGACCGTTGCCGCCTCACCCAGCGGAATAAAACTGTCCTCTGCAGCATGCAATTTGATAGTTAATCGCTTATTGGTTACACTGGCCATGTCCGCAATAAGTCCTTCTCCATGGCAACCTCTTTTCCTGCATTCATCTACAATCAGCACCTTCGCGCATGTGCCGATTGCTTTCAGAAGATTTGGAAGGTTAATATCAGATAGCCATCTTAAATCGATCACTTTTATCTTTTTCTTCAGTTTCTTTTCAATCTCTTTCTGTGCCTGCAGAGACAAATACAATCCATTTCCGTAAGTGATTATGGTCAGTGCCTTTCCCCTCCCGTGCTCGCCAAATTCACCAATAGGTAGCTCTTCTTTTAGATCGGGATATTTAAAATTCCACTCGCCGTCTTTGGGCTTATGCAGGTCCTTTATCATATACAACGCAATCGGTTCAACAAACACAGTGATTCGGCCGTTTTTATAGGCTTCGCGTACGGCGGTCCTGAGCATCTTAACAGCATCGTGGCCATTGGACGGACATGCCAGAATCACACCGGGAAGATCTCGAAAAACTGCCAGAGAATTATCATTATGAAAATGGCCGCCGAATCCTTTCTGATACGCTAACCCCGGCACGCGTAATACCATCGGATTCATGAATTGTCCTTCGCTGAAAAAGGCTAAAGTTGACGCTTCTCCACGTAATTGATCTTCAGCATTGTGGAAATAAGCTAAAAATTGAATCTCCGGAATCGGAACAAATCCATTATGGGCAAAACCTATCGCAGAACCGATGATCGAGGTTTCATCCAGTGGACTGTTAAAGACACGGCGCATCCCGAATTGACTGTGAAGATCAGCTGTTACATGGTACACACCGCCCTTTTGGGCCACGTCTTCCCCAAATACCAGCGTATTGGGATAACGAAGCATAATATCTGAAAGACCATAATTAAGTAGTTTTGCCATGTGCTGAGGCTGGCCCAACCGCGCAGATTTCTTTCCAAAAATAGCTTCCCGATCTTTTTGACCTGGTATAGTCGGAACTGTTCGATTGAACGTATGTGCTGTGATTGATTCCATCACATTTTCCGCAGTTTTTAGTTTCGGTCTTTTTGCTGCTGATTCACACACATGATTTATGGTTTGTCTCGCAGATTCATATAGATTCAAAATATCATCTGCTGATAAACATCTGTTTTGAATCAGGATCCGGGATGAATGAAGCAGAGGATCGTTGAATTCTGTCTTTTCAATGGTTTCTTGTTTGTGATACCCAGACTCTATATCCGATCCGGCATGACCCATTAACCGGATCGTTTTCATATGGATGAAAACAGGTGACCGGTGATTTCGGCAATACGATTCTGCTTCTTTTGATTTTTCAATCAGATCGATTAGGTTTAATCCATCGCAAGCGATATACTTATAACCAGGGCGGTTCACGAAAGAATCCCTGATCCAATTCTCAGGTGTGGGCACCGAAATACCAATACCGTTATCCTCGCAAATAAATACAATGGGAACATGTCCACCTTGGTGTGTCACCCAGCTGGCCGTATTGAATCCTCCCAGAGCCGTAGAATGATTTATACTCGCATCACCAAAACTGCAAAGAACAACGCTGTCATTTTTCAGTTCCCTTTCCTGAATATCAAGATCACGCGCCCGGTCTATAGAAAGTGCTACACCAACAGCTTTAGGAACGTGGCTGGAAACTGTGCTGGTTTGTGGCGGTATATTTAGTTTTTTACTACCAAACACCTTATGCCTGCCTCCACTGATAGGATCATCTGCGGATGCAGTAAAAGAAAGTGCGAGATCGTACAGAGGTGTGGTCCCCGGCGTCTGCCTTGAGCGCTCTATAAATAATGCACCGCTGCGATAATGCAGAAACGCCATATCTGTGTAAGGGAATATCTTTCCAAAGACGGCATTGCCCTCATGGCCGGAACTTCCGATGGTGTAATAACACTTCCCGTCATCCTTCATAAGCCTTGCTTTCAGATCCATGTGCCGGCTCAACACCTGAGACTCAAATAATGAAACCAAATCCGATGGCTTTATGTTTGTATGAGAAAGAGGAAGATCGATTCGGGCTTGCGGGAGGTTCCCTGACTTCACAAAGGATGTGAAATTATTATCAATGATTTCGGCTCGGTTAAATAAAGACATGTGTCCTAAAGATATTTAAATCAGCCCGTGGTCCGCGAATGAATACACTTCATTCCCAGCAATGATCAGATGATCATGGACCACCACATCAATGGACTGTGATGCTTCCTTTAATTTATTTGTTATGGCCAGATCCTCTTTACTCGGGTTTGGATTACCACTGAGGTGGTTATGAACGAACACCAACGCAGGCGCTGGCGGTGTCCTTCAGATGATTTTTTTACAGCCATATCCGGTTTAGGGTTAAAGCCTTTGAAACTACTTCTTCAGCTGTTTAAGCTTGGTCTTGAATTCGCGTAACTCACGTACGTTGCCAATTTCGATCTCTCCTGAAGCCCACTTCAGCTTAAAGTCATCTTCAGAATCACTCCCGCCCTGCTTTTGATAGAGGGGGAAAAGGTCCGCATCTTCCCTGCGTTTGTTATTATGCAGGGTTGCGGTAATCTGGTAAGCCACATCTTCAAGAATGTCATCAATTACTCGATCAGGAAGACGCTGCTCCAGCAGGCTTTGTTCGATCCGGGAAAAACGTAAACCGCTGACCACATAGTCCTGGTAGGCTTCCCAAGCAAATGGCGCCACTTTTTTTACCGCCTTCGCCATGGCATCGGAGTAGACTCGGATTTCATACTGGGCATGGCTGTCAGAGCGCAGACCAATAAAATGCAACAGGTTGTGCAGGTCATTCTTCCAGTACCATTCTGTATAGAGATTCACCGGTAGGATGGCCCGGATTAGTTCCCGCGCCAAACCGGCTTCGTTCAGTTCCTTATACATATCAAAACTGCGCTCGGATATTTCCTTGAAATATTTCATTACCTTATCGGTGAGTTGCTTGGGTACATTGCCCGAACGACCTTGTTTATTGAGGGCGCTTTGGAATTGAATATGTTTGGACTCAGGATAATAAAACTCGTCCCGAGCTTCTGAGTAGCGCAATGAATATTCATTAATGTTGGCGGTACGGTGCCGCACCCACTGGCGAGCCACAAAAATGGGCATCTTGCAGTGAAACTTGAATTCCACCATTTCAAATGGTGTGGTGTGGCGGTGGCGCATCAAGTAGCGAATGAGGCCACGGTCTTGACTCACTTTGCTGGTGCCCTTGCCGTAACTTACCCGAGCAGCCTGCACAATGGCATCGTCCCCGCCCATGGAATCCACCAACCGGACAAAACCTTTATCTAAACACTTAACTGCATCTTTTGGTATTTTTGTCATCTTATGTATTTGCGGTAAGCACTTTATACGTTTTATCTACAGCTTGGATATCCCCAGCAATCAAACCTGGTTCTATTAATGTCTTTTCCTGATTAAAACTAATATTATTGCCGTTTAGGTCAATAACTTTTCCACCCGCTTCTTGGATGATGCACGTCCCCGCACAAATATCCCATTCGTTCTTAGGACGCAGGGACGCAAATATATCCGCTTGACCAGCTGCGGTAAGACCTAGCTTGTAGGCCACCGAACCGATTGCTCTCAATTCACCAAATGCACCAGCATACGGTTCCCAGAGTCCCCGGCGAGTTTCCGACCGGCTATTCAGGATCACCATTTCACTCATCTTTTCCTTGGCTATGCAGTGAATCGGTTCACTATTCAAACAGGCGCCCTCATCCTGTGTTGCTGTAAAAGTTTCGCCGGTCACTGGATTGTACAGGATACCAATAGTCGGCTGACCACTTTCTACCAAAGCAATGCTGACAACAAAATGAGGCACCCCTTCGATAAATTCCTTCGTTCCATCAAGAGGATCCACTACCCACACGCGTTCTTTTTCCAGTCGTTCACGAGAATCCACCGTTTCTTCAGAAAGCCAACCATAATCTGGTCTTGCATTTAGTAGAATTTCTTTTAATCTAGTATCAGCTTCGTAGTCGGCAGTGGTTACAGGATTGTGATACCCCTTTTCCTGTATTTCGTAATCGGCGTTGTAGTAGTTAAGAATAACGCTGCCCGCTTCAATGGCAGCTTCTTTCGCTATATTTAATTCAGAACGCATGGGCAAAAGTTAGGTTGAATACTATATTTTTATAATTGTTTGATTGCTTTTCGCAAATAAAAAATAAAATCTGCCATTTGGTAGTATAC
>CAJWGZ010000063.1 GCA_913041075.1 uncultured Fidelibacterota bacterium
CATGAGTTACAATGCCCCAGATTTGAAAATCATTACTTTCGTCTACTGCTATTGGTGGATAATCTGGATTTTCCGGTAGAAGTAAAATGGTGCCATCTTGTAATTGCAGTCGCTTGACAGTGAATTCACCATCAACAATACAGATCGCAATATCGCTGTCTTTTGGAACGAGAGATCGATCTACGATCAATAGATCGCCATCATAGATAGTAGCCCCCATCATAGAATCTCCCTTGACACGGACGGAAAAGGTGGTGGTGGGATTCTTGACCAAATGCTGGTTTAGATTCAAACGCATGGCCACATGGTCATCTGCTAAAGTGGGGAGACCTGCCGCTACACTCGATTCAAAAAAGGGTATAGTTATATCATCGCTTATAATTACAGGATTGAGGATCAAGGCTCTTTTCCCAGAGTAGCCTTTGCTCCGTTCCAATACTCCAGCCTGCTCCAGTTCATTCACATACCAGTTTACTGTGCCAGGGGATTTAATATGCAACCCATCCATTATTTCAGCGAATGTTGGTGGACAACCATGACTATCAGTAAAAGTTTGTATAAAGTCAACAAACCGTTGTTTTTTTGGCGATAAATATGATTTCATTTATATATGTCCTTGTTCAAAACTAGTAAATTACTCGTAAATAATTTACACTATAAGAAAGTGCTTGTGGTAGAAATTTTTACGAAATTAAGCGTATGATAAAACGAGCATGCGCATGACGGGTACTGTTAAAGAATATGATCGGAATCGTGGATTTGGATTTATTACCGGCGATGATGGTGATGATTATTTTGTCCATGTATCTGGTCTAGGGCCAAAGTTGCAGAAATTTGGTTTACGGGCCGGACAGCAAGTGGCCTTTGATACAGATTACGACCACAAGGGAGATAAGGCCATCAACGTACGGCCGGGCTAATAGTCAACTAGTCCGGATAGTATAATTAATTGGTTTCTGGTAGCGCATAGTTTTCTGCAAAGGCTAGGCGCTCTCCAATAGGCGGGTGAGAATAATATAGCAATTTGACCCACCACTCTGGGTAGGCGTTGGACAAATTCCTGTTTGCCAGACCAGCCATTGCTTTTTGGAAAGCATCTTTATCTGGAAATAGTTCCAGCGATGTTTGATCTGCCTGCCGTTCAAAAAAACGAGATAGTAAATTATTTAAGGGCCCAAACAGTAGGCCTGATAATAGACCCATGATCAGACCAAATATGGGGAAAAGAGCAAGATTTGCTGTATTGGAAGTTAGAAACTCAGGAAAGAGTGTTTTCATAATTATATTGAGTAAATAGAACGTGATCAGTTGTTGAATGGTGCCGATAACGATATTTTTTGGTAAATGAGAAAAACGGTAATGGCCAACTTCATGTGCAATGACAGATGTTATTTCAGGCAGGCTCATATGCGTCAGCAAATTATCTGCAATGACCACCCTTCTGGTTTTACCCATGCCAGCTAGAAATGCATTCTCTTTTTTTGTCTGACGACTCATATCTTGCTTGAAAAATCCACTGGGCCTTAGACCAGCTTTGTTCAAGATCTCAGATAGCTGGCTGGTTAATTTTTCATCTTCAATTGGATCATATTTATTGAAGATCGGGAGTATGACTACTGGAAACAGAGTTACAAATACTATTGAAACCAGAGTGGTCGCAATCCCGGCTACGAGCCACCATGTATCAGGGAATTCAGCAAATACCCAAAACAGTAAGCCTAACAGCAACGGTAATAACACTAGGCTCACAACAAACGACTTTAGTTGATCGATGGCCCAGGTTTTTGGGGTGTAATTAGAGAAGCCCCACTTGTGTTCATGGATATAGCCAGAATAATAACCTAATGGCAATCCAATTATGGTGGTTAGGAATAGAAAAACTACTAAATAGAACAGAAATGCCCAGATAAAGGAAATATTCAGATTAGCCAGGGAATGACTAAATCCACTGAAATAAAAAACTAGAATAAATGCAAATGATAAAAAGGACCCGCAAAGGCCAATCAATCGGTTTTCCTTTTCGTATTTTTTTGCCTGCTGCTGTTTATTAGCATCCAATAGGGGGTGTATGCTGTTTTGGTCCATTTGCAATTATTTTTTTATGATGCTAAATCTAAATTTTCTAATCTACCAGTTTTGATAAATTGTTTGATCAAATTTGTGGCGTAAACGCCAATTATATGTCCCCCGCTGACAATCTCTAAGTGTATAGAAAATCCATTATTTTTCATTTCTGCGGCTACGGTGATGCTTTTTTTATGATCTACCACAGAATCATCCTTGCCGTGTATCATTAGAATGGGGGTATGTTTACTTTCCATTGAAGCAGAGTTAATCAGTTCTTCTGGTTCTCTTACCCAGGCTGCCACAGGAATGATACCGCGCAGTTGGCACTGCATTCCTAATCCGTAGCGTAATGACAGGCTGCCACCCATGGAAAACCCGAATAAGATTATATTATCCGGATCGAACCCATCATTCATTACTTGTTTAATAAGTGTATCCAATAAGTTAAAAGTTTTCTTTACCTTCCAACCCTTCTCAGGCGAACCGCTAAACCAAGTGTGCCCTTGGCCCGCGCTGGCTTTATAGGGTGCCCGTGGAATATACCATTTCGCAGATTGAATTCTCATGGCCCTCGCTACAGGTACCATTGAATGTTCTGACCCAGTCCAGCCGTGAAGTCCGATTACCGCAATCCTTGGGGACTCTGATTCCTGGTGATAGTTAAGTATCATCGTTCTTTATTAGTCACAGCAGCAATCATCTACAAAAGCAATTGTTTCTAAATCAAATTCTTCATCAGTTAGTCCTAGCAATTGATACCTGATACAAATTCCAATATTCATTCCTTCAATATTACCAATCTCAGCCAAGTCGTCCTGGGTTACTTTCTTGAATAAAAAACCTTCCAATAAACCGCCTCCGCAACTAGCACATTCAGGGTTATCTTCGCAAGTAACCAGCAAAAAGAGCGACAATGTGAGTATAATTGTTAGAAATATTCTCATCCCCAATGCCATTATTTTTTGAAATT
This sequence comes from uncultured Fidelibacterota bacterium, assembly GCA_913041075.1. Taxonomy (GTDB): domain Bacteria; phylum Fidelibacterota; class Marinisomatia; order Marinisomatales; family TCS55. Next base: position 3,038 of record CAJWGZ010000063.1, read on the forward strand.
TGGTTTAGCGGTTAAAACCCATCTGGCATTAGACGGCGTGCGACTGGGCTCCATACGATACAGTTCACCAGTAGTTGTATCCAGTAGGTAATGCCAGTGCGTACGATCGATACTAAAACTCTGCAACTGGTAGCGACCACTGGGACCAATGGTTGTGTCACCGCTAAGATAAGCATCAATTCGACCTAGCATGACTTTCAAGGAGTCGTCCTCTATTTGGCTAGCTCCCAGGAAAATAAATATGCATATGGTTGCCAGAGTGCCTGTAATGAATCCACTAAGATATTTTTTCATTGGTATTCCTCCACTTTTATCTAGGTTAACGGTTGGCTTCATAATCCGCCATCCGGGTTATAAAATCTTCTTCATCCTTTGCCTGGAGCAATGGACTGATGCGCACATTTTCATCGATACTAATGGTTGGTTGTTTACCATAATCATGACCGGGATAAATTAGTATATCACCGGGTAATGATAAAATCTTATCATATACACTATGATATAATTCCCGTGTATCTGCATAGGAGTTAACAGTCCGGCCTGTTCGGCCCACGAAAAGTGTGTCTCCAGTGAAAAGAATATTACCCATTTTATAGCAGACAGAGTCGGGGAAATGCCCAGGTGTATGCATTACATCAATATTAATATGCCCCAATATAAGCCTATCCTTATCATCAACCGGGTGAAATAGATCAGTTGGCGTAAAATGGATCAATTCCTTGTAACCGATATATTTTGCTTTTGGATAGTGATTAAGGAATTGGGTCAAATAAGCGGTGTGATCTCCATGAGTGTGGGTGATTAAAATAGCGTCTAACTGGTTGCTAATATGCGCTTCTATAGTTTTCACTGGAACAGCAGCATCCACCATGAATTGAATACCAGTTTGCATGCAGGTAACCAAGTAGGTGAAATTATCATCGTACCCACCGCGAAAGGAACGGATCGAAAAATCAGTATCAAACATAAGTAAATATTTTAAAATGATTTCATTGGGCAATAGTTTATCTTCTGATTAGTTGAAATGCACTATTTTAGTTGAAAAATATTATCATTAGAGGTTCATCATGAAACAAACAGGTATTTACCTTATCCTTGGTGGCGCTGTGGTGTTTATTTTGGTCTTTATTGGTAAGATCATGGCACTGGTGTTCAATAATCCACTTCTTGGTCTCGCGCTTATGGCTGTAGTTATTGGTGTATTTATTTTACTATACAGTATCATCCAGGAAGAAAGAGTGGCAAAAAAAGACGAATCATTTCGGGGGATTGATAAATGAAGATAGTAACAACTGATACTATCGCAGGTTATACTATAACGGAGTCTTTAGGTTCTGTAATTGGCAATACGATAAGGGCTCGTCATTTGGGAAAAGATATTTCTGCAGGATTGAGGAGTCTAGTAGGTGGCGAAATCACTGAATATACGGGTATGATGGCAGAATCCAGGGAACAGGCCTTGCAGCGCATGTTGGATCGTGCAAAAGAATTGAATGCTGATGCGGTTGTAGGAATACGCTTTCAGACATCAATGATAATGCAAGGTTCAGCTGAATTGTTAGTTTACGGTACTGCTGTACAATTGGTGCAAAATAAATAAAGCGACCAAATAAGTTTACCTTTACATTCAGCAATCAACCTTAAGATAACTTTTGGAGAATAATAATGATTGAATTTTTAACATGGATGCCTGCAGTAGTATTGCCTGGCGCTGCATTAATACAATTGGTAAAACTTTGGAAAACCCACGATCCAAGTGGGGTCAGCACTTTATCATGGCTGTTGTTCGGTGTTGCTAATATAGGTGCCTATGTTTTGTTTGCCCAAACGGGGGGGTATTTTTCCGTGCAGGCTATAATGGCTTTTTTGTTAACGTCCGTGCTTAATTTTTGGATTGTATGGACTGTATTGAAATATCGATTTAAACCTAATGAAAACGATGAACTAGAAAGGACAACTGATTAAATGAAAAACCTGATTGGTATTTTTATAGTGTTACTAATGATAGCTATATCATGTACAAGCAGTGAAAAGGTAGTTGAGACACCACAGTTGACAGATTATATGGACACTGTGAGTTATAGTGTGGGCGTTGATATTGGAAAATCATTCCGCTTACAGGAAATGGATATAAACCCTGATGTAATGGCTAGGGGTTTGAGTGACGCCTTCTCTGATAAAGAAACCGCCTTAACTGATGAGGAAATACAATCAACATTGATAAATTTTCGTCAAGAGTTCCAGCAAAAACAGCGTGAGATAGCGCAACGGAAAGCACAAGAAGCAGCAGTAGCAGAAGAGGCTTATCTTGCGGAAAGCGCATCAAAGGAAGGCGTTGTATCTTTACCCAGTGGCTTGCAGTATAAAGTTATTACACCAGGTGATGGGCCCAGTCCATTGAGTACAGATAGAGTAAAAGTACATTATAAAGGTACATTAGTTGATGGGACTGTATTTGATAGTTCTTACGATCGTGGACAGCCAGCGTCTAATAATGTTACCGGTTTTATTAAGGGCTGGGTAGAAGCATTGCTATTAATGCAGGTCGGATCTAAATGGGAATTGACTATACCTTCAAAATTGGGCTATGGTACACGTGGCTCAGGTGATAGAATACCGCCAAATAGCACCCTTTTATTTGAGGTTGAATTATTGGCCATCGAATAGGTATTACAATGGAGCATGTCTGATTTTTCTATTCGTTCTTATAAATCTGCCGATACCAGTGCAGTTTATGAGATCTGTCTAAAAACCGGTAATTCTGGCCAAGATGCAACCCATTTGTTTTCTGATCCATTAGTATTGGGGCATATCTATGTTGGACCCTATATGGAATTTGAACCTCAATCTGTATTTATTTTGGAAGATGATCAAGGCCCCTGCGGCTACATAATGGGGGTTTTGGACTCGCAAACATATTACCAATGGATGCATAGTGAATGGCTGCC
>CAJWGZ010000064.1 GCA_913041075.1 uncultured Fidelibacterota bacterium
CCTTCAATTCCTTCTTCCAGTTCCACAAAGACTCCGAACTGTGTAATATTGATTACCTTACCTTTTTGCAGACTACCAACCATAAATTTTTCTTCAATTTCATCCCATGGATCTGGTTCAAGTTGCTTTACGCCAAGACTAATTTTTCGCTCATCAGTGTCAATCGCTAGTACTCCTGCTTTAATTTCCTCACCAATGGAATACATTTCTGACGCATTTTTTATATGGCGCGTCCAGGACATTTCAGATACATGAATTAGGCCCTCTACTCCGGCTTCGAGTTCGACAAATGCACCATAATTGGTTAGACTCACAATTTTACCTTTAACATTAGATCCAATAGGATAATTTTTTTCAACATTCTCCCAGGGATGTGGCATCAGTTGTTTAAGGCCCAGGGATACACGCTGTTTTTCTTTATCGTAATCAATTATTTTTATCGATAATGTTTCATCCAATTTTACAACTTCGCTCGGATGATTTACCCTTCCCCACGAAAGATCTGTAATGTGCAGCAAACCATCAATCCCTCCTAGATCTATAAAAACTCCAAAATCGGTAATATTTTTTACTCTGCCCTCCATTATCTGACCAATTTCCATATCGGCCAGTAATTCTTCTCGCTTCTCTTTAAGACTATCTTCAATAATTACTTTGTGGGAAACAACGATATTTTTACGTGCTTCATTAAGTTTTACTACGCGCACCTCTAAGTCCTGATCTAAATATTGATCAAAATCCTTTATGGGCCGAACATCAATTTGACTGCCAGGTAGAAATCCTTGCAAACCATCAATATCAACGATCATCCCGCCTTTAATCCTACGTAAAATTTTACAGGTAAAGATTTTTTCTTTTTCGTAAAATTCTCGAATATCCCGCCAACGACGCATAAAATCGGCTTTTTCTTTTGACAGAACTAGGTTGCCGTTTCGATCCTCAAGATACTCAAGATATACTTCAATTTGGTCGCCAATTTGAGGTAGTGCATTCTGTGGAAATTCCGAGCGATCTATCAGACCTTCAGATTTAAATCCAATATCAATTAAAATATCTTTATCATTCATCCCAATAACACGCCCAGTGAGAACCTGGTTTTCAGATATTTCAGATATAGAACCGAGGTATTGATCTTGAATATCCTCTGATACTTCAGTTTGTTCCACACTTGAATCCAAATCTTCTCTGGTTATAGTTCGGATATCCTTGAATAATGTGGGATCGAGATAATCCACTGCAGGTAGTAAATTGTCTTCTATTTCATTTTCTTCATTTAGAGCGACCGCAGATGCATCCTCTGCGTTTGCAGAATCGTCACTGACTTCAGCAGTATTAACTACATCCATCTCTTCAACGACCAGTTCACTAGTTTTTTTCTGAGTCATTTGGTTCCTATTAGTTATTTTTTTCTCTCACAAGATTAATAATTTTTCCCACTTGCTGATCAATGGATAACATCGATGTATCAATTTCAATCGCTTCATCCGCCTTCTGCAGCGGTGAGTGCGATCGCGTTGAATCTTTTTCATCCCGCCTTTTCAAATCAGTCATTACTTCTTGTAGTGACCGATTCTCGCCCATTTCATGGAGTTCCTTGAGCCTTCTTTCTGCACGCATTTTAACATCTGCAACCATAAATATTTTGAATTCTGCGTCTGGAAATACTACAGTTCCAATATCACGACCTTCAACAACACAATTAGTCTTTTTTCCAATATTACGCTGTATTTCAACCATGGCTTCTCGTACATACTTCACCGCACTTACAGCACTTACGTTTTCGGTCACTGGCATTGAACGTATTGCCTGAGAGACATCCTCACCATCTAATTTTACAACAGTTTTAGCTCCCTGATCATAAATGTCCAATTCTAGTTCATCAACAACCTGGCAAACAGAATCATAATCATCCAGATCGGTGTTTGATCGTAATAACGCTAGGGTTACAGCACGATACATGGCACCTGTGTCTAAGTAAGTCATTTTCAATTTCTTTGCTACCATTTTAGCGGTAGTGCTTTTACCAGATGCGGCAGGACCATCAATAGCGACAATCATGCAATCCTCTTCTCAAATAGCCGGCAAATTTACTATTCACTTGATAGAAAACCAATGAATTGGGAAATAAATCAATAATAAGAAGAATACCTAATTTTCTATTTTGTGAACGACTGGATCTTCCGCAATTCATTGTGATCTAATGACCGGTATTGCCCTAAGGGAAGGTGTCCTAAGTCCAAACCGGCATATTGAACTCTTTTTAAAGAAAATAACTTGTGATCTATCGCATGAAATAATCGTCTAATTTCGCGATTTTTACCATGGTGAAGTTCCAATATAACTAAAGTTCTTTTTTTACTTTTTTTCTGACTAATGATATTGGCTTTTCCCCATTCACCAGCACCGATAAAAATACCATTTTTTATTTTGCTAATATTTTTTTGATCCAATGGTCGGTCTATTATTGCTTCATAAATCTTGGGCACGCGATTCCTGGGGTGCATTAACCTATTGGCCAAGTCACCATTGTTGGTTACAAGTAATAACCCAGTGGTATTTTTATCCAATCTGCCAATAGGAAATACCCTATTTTCTTTGGGCAATAAGTCAGCAACCGATAGCCTATTTTGTGGATCATTCATCGTCGTAATAATACCCATTGGTTTATTAAACATTAGAACTACCGTTTTATTATTTATTTGAATGTTTTTTCCATCATATTTTACAATATCATTTTCTTTAATATCATAGGCAGGGTCAGTAACTACAATATTATTGACCGTAATCATAGCTGCTTTAATTAAGCGGTCTGATCCGCGCCGGGATGCGATCCCAGATTGAGCTAGATATTTATTTAAACGCATTAAGAATTATGTTTGTGCTGTTGCACCGGTTGCCAGATCATCTGGCGAAATATCTGGAGGTTGCTCGGATGGTTTTAATTGCAGTTCCATTAATTTCATTTTTTCTGCTGCATCTCCATCATTTAAGTCCGCTATTTCCTTTAATTTTGGTAAATCAGATATTCTATTCACCCCAAAGTTTTCGAGGAATTTATCGGTTGTTGCATATAACAGAGGGCGGCCAGGCCCTTCATCGCGGCCTTTTATCCGAACAAGGCTTTTAGATAATAATGTCTTGATCACTCCACTACAGTCAACCCCACGAATCGACTCTACATTAAACCTACTTATCGGCTGTTTATACGCAATTATCGCCAAGGTTTCCAAAGCGGCAGTTGATAATGCTAGTTTACCGCTTTTATCAAGCATACGTTTTATCCATATGTCAAATTCAGGTAGTGTTGTTAACTGGAAACCACCAGCAATCCCTTGAATTCTGAAGGATCGATTGGCCTTTTCATAATGACGATTAAGTTCTTTTACGGCGTTATCCAATTTCGGTGGATCAGTTTCAAATATCAGGTTAATACGGGTCTGGGTGAGGGGTTCTGGTGATGCAAAAAGCAGAGCTTCAACTATTTGAATCTCCTCAGATAAATTCATTTTTTACGCTTCCGCCCCAAGTCTTTGCATTTCCATCTCACCAAATAGGTCATTTTGAATTACAATTATCTGGCGCATTCGAACTAATTCCAATACAGCTAAGAATGTTACAACAACTTCTAATTTAGTTTTTAATTTTTTGATCAAAGCAGAAAAACGAAGACGTCCATCTATGTCAAAGGAACGGGATATTAATGCTTTTTGGTCACCCAAATGCACTTGTTCACGATGTAGCTCATATGGCTGAATAACAGGCATATTATCCATAGCATTTTTAAATAATCGCGCAATTTCATATAAGGTAACATCTTTTAAATATGCTGCAGTATCCTCTTCCAGATCTGGAGAATTCATTTCAAAACCGCGGGGATGGTATTGCCCTCGTTCCATGGCTAATTTATCCAGATCATTTGCCATCTCCTTGAATCGTTGGTACTCGAGCAGTTGTTGCACTAATTCCGCGCGTGGATCTTCAACTTCATCTTCATCGCCTAATTGCGGTTTGGGTAAAAGCATTTTTGCCTTAATTCGCATAAGGGTGGCAGCCATGAGAATAAATTCACCCGCGACATTCAAGTTCAATGTTTGCATCATGTCTAGAGTTTCCATGTATTCCGCTGTTATCCGTGCTATGGGTATATCGTAAACATCAATTTCATCGCGGCGGATGAAGTACAATAGCAGATCCAGAGGTCCTGTGAAGTTCTCTAGCTTTACCTTATACATATTAGACCTTGTAATTTAAGCCCGTTACTTTTCTCACTTTACTGAGAATTTGATCAGCTACTGCACTTGCTTTATTGGACCCATTTAACAGTTGTTCATAAACATAATCCATATGACCTGATAAGTATTCTCTTTTTTCCCTGAACGGACGGAAATACTCTATTATTGTTTCAAAAAGTTCCTTTTTTACATCTCCGTACTGCAGACCAGGACTAAGAAATCTTCCCTTTAAATCTTTTTTACCTTTTTCATCTAAAAATAATACAAACAGCTGGAATAAAGGTGATTTAATATCTTTTGGTTCAGCGACTGGTGTAGAGTCAGTTACGATCGACATAATCTGTTTACGAATGAATTTTTCATCACCGAAAATAGGAATTGTGTTATTATAGGATTTACTCATTTTTTGCCCATCGATTCCAGGAACGAGTTGCGTTTCCTGCTCAATATCTGGTTCAGGTACCACCAAAGTCTCACCATAGGTGTTGTTAAATTTTATGGCAATATCCCTGGTCATTTCCAAATGTTGTTTTTGATCCTTGCCAACTGGCACAATATCTCCTCCAAAACACAAAATATCTGAGGCCATAAGTATTGGATAACTGAATAAACCCATATTAGGTGTGATTCCTTTGGAAATTTTGTCCTTATACGAGGTTGAACGTTCAATAAGGCCAACATTGGTTACATTGGAAATGATCCAAGTGAATTCGGTCACCTGTGATACATCTCCCTGAATCCAAAATGTAGATTTTTCAGGATCCAGGCCTAGTGCAATAAAATCAAGAGCAGCATTAATTGTATTGTTCTCAAGAATACTTGGATCCTGAATTGTGGTCATGGCGTGATAATTCACAATAAATGAAAAAAGATCATTTTCTTTTTGATAACGGATCATGCGGCTCATCATGCCAAAGTAATTCCCCAGGTGTAAATATCCTGATGGTTGAATACCGCTGAGCACACGTTTCAATGTTTATGCCCCTAAAATGCTTCCAAAAATAGGTATGGTTTCCACGAAGATTGCGATTCCTGAATGAAGTGCTGAAAATAATGTATTCTGTTTGGTTTCTGAGGATACTTTAATAGGGGCATATTGGCTTCTTCGGGAGTTCTGTTCCCCTTTTTCCTATTACATTTTTGACACGCAGTTACCAAATTATCCCACGACTCACTCCCACCACGTTCTTTTGGTATGATATGATCTATTGTCAGAGGGTTAGATTTATTCGCACAATACTGGCACTGGTGTTTGTCACGCAGGAGAATATTTTTCCTGCTCAAAACCACATTCATACTATTGTAGTTAATATAATCTTTCAATTTAACAATGCTCGGCAAGGGTAAAATCCTACTGGGGGAATGAATAAGATCGGCATATGTTTCGATAACGTCCACTTTATCCAGAAAAAATAAACAGATGGCACGTTTTGATGTAGTAATTGTCATGGGGGCATAGCTTGAGTTCAGAACTAGAACTGCACGATTTAATAATGATCCATTTTTAGATGGATAATTCTTCATGTTCCTAAAATTGGTTCCATTGATACTGAGCAAGCATACTTATTTTTCAATTCGCTGTTAAAATTTGGTGCACTAGAGTCGAAACTCTCTTCTTTAACCCAGCCTTGCGCATGTAGAAAATATCCATTTTCCTCAGCAAGCGCAACGTGAGTAATCTTACCA
>CAJWGZ010000065.1 GCA_913041075.1 uncultured Fidelibacterota bacterium
CTCCCTCCGCCTGAAGGTGTGCCAATGGATCCCATGGCACAGCCATAAGCGATTGAAAAAAGTAGCAGCGTAGATAAAGGTGTCGCCTTGTTCGTTTCCAGTCCTGCATTGCGAATAAGGGAAAGAGCTACAGGGAGCATCATTGCTGCCACTGTATGTTCTCCGATAAAGGATGAAAGAAATGCTGATACAGCTACAAATCCAAGCACAATTCTCCACGTTTTATTGCCAGTTATATTGATTATACCAAGAGCCAATCTTTTATCTAATCCCTGGTGCACAATAGACACTGCAAGCATCAGTGAACCCATGATAAAAAATACAGCATCATTCATAAAGGACGAAGCCACTCCATCGGCGGTATCCACTCCAAGGATCACCTCCATAATCAAGATCAGGATGGCTACAGCGGGAAGTGGAATTGATTCACTAATAATCAAGATTAACACTGTTAAAACAATGATCAGCGTCCGGTGCCCTTCCGGCAGCAATCCTTCAGGTGATGGTAAATAAAATAAAATAATGCTCAGGATAAAGGAAATAACGAGCCACTTTTTTCGAGTAACCCAATAAAGTACTTCAGTAATTACCTTATTGGAAAGAAGAGGCATTCCTTACAGATAATAATTTTCTATTTGCGGGTGTAAGGGTCGAGCCATCCAAAGTGGTCGACGCAAGCCGTTGGGGTGTGTTTCCCGTGCCTTGGCCCATTCATTCCATTTTTTGAAATGCTCGAAAGACTTATTGGTGTCCACAAAAATGTCTCCGTATTTCTCTCCCCGTTCCGGCTTGGAAATGCTCACTTTCTGATGCCAGCAATGGGCACCTGAAATGGGATCCGGGTTGGTCGCATGGGTAATATTTTGATGGACACCACCGTCCCGCCACCAAACGCGGTTTGTATCAGGGTCGTCTGTTTTCCATGGTTCCACACCACTAACTGTTTCCATCTTCCACTTACCTTCACCCAGATTTTTGATGTTGACTGTATTTGTCATAAAGCGGTTGCCTTCGTCATTTTGACGGCGCCAGCGACCGATATGGTGCGAGCAGGCCACAACCCCCGGCTTAATGGCCTCCGTCACCCAAACTTTGTCTACGAACCAACCGATCGCGGTTGTGATTTTAAGTAAATCACCATTATTTACACCAAGTCGTTCCGCATCTTTGGTATGAATCCAGATGGGATTCCGATGAGCAATTTCCGTGAGCCATTTTGCATTAGCAGAACGAGAATGGATGTGGGTAGGTAGGCGAAAATTGGGCAACAGCACAAATTCATTTTTACTGCGATCCATTTCGTCCAAATGAACATGGCTTTTTATTCTATATCCAGGTGTGGCATGTTCCGGATAACCAAAATCCACCATGGTTTGTGAATATATCTCTTGTCGTTTGGATGGGGTTGGGAATCCGCTATAATGTTTTCCGCCCACCTTCACACCAACCACTTTGCCATCTTTCTCGATCTGTCCATTTGGTCTCACAATTCCATTGGGATTATTTAACTCTTTTTCATTGTTCCGGTACACTTCATCATCCACGAGAAAAGCGCCATACTTCCGCATGTATTCCAGCGGTGTAAGCCCTTCCTTTCCTGCCGCTGCGGGAAGGCCATTTGTATTTTCAAAAATGTACTGGTAATATTCATCAATGTTGATTTTTTCGCCATGGCGATAAGGACTTATAAAATGTTTACGAATTCCCAGATCTCCATCTTTATCAATCCGCCAGGAAAGCTCAATCCAAAATTCATCTTCTTCCCATACTTCACCAGGGTTTACTTCATAGGTGAATTCCACTTCCTGCCCATCGCGACGGGCTTTCTCCCGCAGGACCGGCTGGCGAAAGGCAATCCATACTCCCGCCTGGGTCTCGTATGAATTAATGTCATGACGCTCTGAAGCGTGTCCCATAGGAAGGACATAATCCGCAAAGAATGCGGTCTCATTCCAGGTCGGCGTTAGTGCAACATGGCAGCCGATTTTTTCTTCATCCGACAGCATTTCGATCCAGGTGAAGCCATCCGGATACGTCCACACCGGGTTGAACACACGTGTGAAATACATATCCAAGGATCCGCGGTTATCCTTCAGCAGGTGGGGAAGAATTTCGCTCATTTCATAATGAGACAATGTGTATTCCTTTGGCCAGTTCAATTCATTCCATGCATCCGGGTCGGGGGGTGAATCAAAAAAGGTGGGATGAAACTTATTCCAGGCACTTGGTGAAGTTCCCCCTTCCGTGCCCACAGAACCGGTGAGAACATTGAGTAAATGCAGTGTCCGGGCCACCTGCCATCCGCCGAGATTTCCAATGGAAGCCCCGCGCCAGACATGGCTGGACAGTTTACTCCCAGCCTTTCCAACTAATCGTGCAACACGAACAATTTGTTCAGGATCGATTTGGGCTTCTTGCGCCGCAAATTCGGGTGTGTACTCCGCCCACTCTTCACTCAAACGTTTGATGAATTGGTCAAACTCCACTGGATCTTCCGGATGAAGATTCTTGAGATACTCGTCCCAGTTCACCCAATTTTCAATATAATATCGGTCGTATAACCCATCATCTAAAATAATCTTAGCTATGGCCAGGAATACGGCTGTTTCACTTCCGGGATAGGTGGGCATCCATTCATCTGCCATGGATGCAGTATTAGATAGGCGCGGATCCACAACGATCAGCTTGGCACCTTTCATCATCCCTTCCATAATCCGTTGGGCATGGGGATTAAAGTAATGTCCTGTTTCCAAATGAGAAGACGCCAGCAAAATCACTTCCGCATTGGTGTGGTCCGGGCTGGGACGATCATACTTATGCCAAAGGGCATAACCAGTCCGGGCACCAGCAGAGCAAATATTGGTATGAGAATTGTGACCATCCACACCCCATGCTTTCAGCACACGTTCTGCATAGCCTTCATGTCCAGGTCGACCCACATGATATACTACACCATCTTTACGTTTGCGAATGGATGCAGCAATTTTTTCGGAAATCTCATCCAATACCTGGTCCCAAGTAATTCGATCCCATTGGCCCGATCCCCGTTTTCCTTTTCGTTTTAACGGATAAAGAATCCGTTCCGTATCATTGATCTGGTTGATCGTTGCCGGACCCTTGGCACAATTTCGTCCGCGGCTACCCGGATGATGGGGATTTCCTTCGAACTTCCGGACCTCATTAGAATCTTTATCAATATAGGCCAGCAAACCGCAGGCCGATTCACAATTGAAGCAAGTGGTTGGGACGATTGAATAATGGCGTTCCTTTTTTTCCGGCCAGGCCAGTGAATCCAATTCCATAAAATTGTTCCATTCGCTTGGGTCTGGGTATTTGTACAATTTCCTTGGTCCTTCCATGATAAATTCTTCGGACCAATCCAGTCGATCTGATATTTTGGGTATAAGCCTTAATGATTCTGAAAATGTTTCAATCCAACTACGTTTCATTGTTCTAACTCAATGGTATCATTTGCGGCACGCGTATTCGTACAAATTCTGTTAAAATTATGCCCACCAGCGCCATTCCCCCGGCAATAAGAGTTATGGTATCAGCATACGTATTTATCATTACGATTGGAGCAATGTTTCCAAAAACAATCCCAGCCCAGAAATATTTTGAATAGTATCCTTTAGTCATAAGATGAATTGCTTTCTTGGTGTCGGGTGTATCATGGGGCTTCAAAATTTCTTTTGCCATAATGCACATATTTAGAATAATTCCCCAAAGAAGAACATTCGCCATCCATACAGATGTTTCTGGCATAATCACCATCATGGAAACAGAGCCAGCCATAACCGCATGAACCAGCATGTGAACTGCAGAGAGTCCAGTTGATTGCCATAAGTCTCGACCCCTTGCCTGGCCAAACAGGAATGCTGTGTAGACCGCACCCAATATAGCCAGTATAGCACCAGGAATCATCAACCAGGATAATCCCCATCCAAAATAAGAATCAAATAGTTTAATTGTAATCAACCCGCCAAACCCCATAATGATATAGGCGCCGCGGACCAGCCACGATTTCCATTGGGGACGTAATAATACATAAAGGAATCGGTCCGGTCTATCTAAATCTTTGACTAACAATGCGCCAGTGATACCCATAAATACCAGCGATGTGAGCAGACCATTCATTTCCGATGCTGCATTAATCCCGCCGTTCAGCCAGATCCATACAGCCATCATGAGAAAGGTCCCCGTGGCAATGGCTTTGGTCCAGACATAGGCTGTAACTTCCCAACCCCAGAGCACACCTTTGCTTGGAGCGTCATACACACGGCGAGCTTCCTGCGTGTCTATATCCTGTTTAATTTCTTGCGCTACATTATCAATGGCTCGCTGATCAATGGGTTTCCCAGTCCGGGCTGAAGTTTCCATCGCTAACTGAATAAGTAGGTTTTCTGAGTCTGAATCAGCGACACGTTGCTCAGCATATTTTGCGAAATGCCCCACACCCGATGATTGTTCTGACCATAAATATTTTTCTTCCTGGCTTGTAGCGTTTGGATCCAGCATTTCTGCAGAACCTTTTACATAATACAAATTGGGGGCGGTTAACTTTTCCGGTTTCCGAGTCATGGTCTCTTCATTTGCCACCAATTGGGAAATCTTGGACTCCTGATCATCAAGATCACCGGATATAATGGCTTCAACAGGGCAGACAATTACGCAGGCCGGTTCATAACCACCGTCAAGACGATGAGCACAGTAATTACACTTTGCTGCCGTATGAGTATCAGGATCAATATAAAGGGCATCATAGGGACAAGCCTGCATACAGGATTTACACCCAATGCAACGGTCATTATCAAAATCCACGATGCCATCTGCGCGGGTGTAAAGAGCAGTGGTGGGGCAAATTTCCACACAGGGCGCATCGGCACAATGATTGCAACGATGAACAGAAAATTCCCGAGTATTATTGGGAAATTTACCTTTTTCAATAGATTTCACATGGGTACGATTCACACCGATTGGGATATCGTGTTCGCTTTTACAGGCTACAGTACAAGCATGGCAGCCGATGCACAATCGATTATCTATAACAAACCCGTAATTCATGTAATTTTATCCGAAGGTCTATGGAAAAGTAACAAATCAAACTGTAAATTTTTCACTTTTCTATTATCAAAAATTATATTTCAGTAGATTTTAACGATCAAACTGAATACTTTTTAAATATGAATAAATGAAAAGATCCGACATTAAGAGTAACCAAAAAATAAAAAAATAGTGGAATCATTGATAAAAAATATGAGAATGTTTGCAGAACAGAATTTCCCAGTAGCGGAAGTTTCTTCTTACCTAATTGATTTAGACATTCCCCAAGAAAAGTTGGAAAAATTTTGTCATTTTAATGATGGATTCTATACGCGAAACCTTGTGCATAAAGAACGGGACTTTGAAATATTAGTTGTTTGCTGGCCTGCCGGGAAAACGGCCCCTATTCATGGTCACGAAGGTGAAAAATGTTGGGCTAGAGTTGAAAGTGGTACGCTTCAAATTTGTAATTACGAACAAAAGTCTTTAAATCCACTCTTACTTAAAAGGGTAGATAAAGTAATGGGCGGTCCTAACTATTTGGATGGACCAGCTGATATTCACTCTGTAGAAAATATTTCCAGTGACTCTGCAATTAGCCTACATATCTATGCCAGACCTTTTGACAGCTGTGATGTTTACAATTTAAAAGATAACAAAATAGATCGTTTAAAAATGCAGTATTACAGCAAGTTTGGATATCTGTGTTGAGGCGTGCAGCAATGAAAGGTAACCTGACAAATTTATCAGGATTAACCAGATAATTAAAATCCTTCATCCTGGTTTTTTACTAAAGATCTAACTTTTCAATTCGCCGCTGGTGGCGGCC
>CAJWGZ010000066.1 GCA_913041075.1 uncultured Fidelibacterota bacterium
ATCGTCTATTATGCCCGTTATTATGAATATTTTGAAGCTGCCCGTACGGAATTATTGAAATCTCTTGGCATCCATGTAACGGCAATTGAGGATGATGGTTATCTTTTACCGGTAATAACCAGTCACTGTGACTATAAAGTTGGTGCCAATTTCGAGGATACTCTGGTAGTAAATACCATTATTAAAGAACTACCAAAGCCACGATTGCGAATTGATTATGAGGTTCACCGGGACAATTCGGATGAATTGCTAGTGAGCGGATATACGATGCATGCTTTTACGGATAAGTCTGGCAAAGCCGTAAAACCGCCAAAGCAATTGGTGGAGACACTAAGGCAAAACTTTTGATGTGAATTAATCTATTGGTTCTTGTCGTGCATGACTTTTATTAATTAGGTAAACAGCCGTAATAGTCATTATTCCACCTATTATGGTGGTTACTTCCAAGCGTTCCCCAATTAACAGCACACTGAAAAGCAGAGCTGTGACCGGTACCGTAAATATGAAGGCACTGGCTTTTTCAGGTCCTAGCCGCGTAGTCCCAAGAAAATAAACTGTAGTTCCGAATACCATAGCGCCGGCAGACAGGAAGAACATATTCACCCAAAAGATCCAGTCATAGGTGAATATTAGTAAAATATCTTTATTCCAGGTCGCGCCAAGATAGATCAGGGCAGAGATTGTGTAGACCCAAAAACTAAATGAAAGTGTAGACACATGAACGTGAGACCGACCCGATATTATTGACATGATCCCCCAGGAAATGGAAGCGCATATGAAATATAGATTGCCGTTAGCGATTATTTGATCCAGGGACATTGTCCAGGCCTGTAATACAATCACACCGCCAATGAAACCTAGTATCAAACCGATGATATCCTTACGGTAAACCACTTGCTTCAGTAGCAATACAGAAATAATGAATGTAATAATCGGATTGAAGGTCGGGACGATAATGCCACCTACACTGGCGGATCCTATAGCGGTGCCCATGAAAAAGAAAATATTGTAAAGAGAGATAAACACGGCACCTGTTAAAATATATTTCATACCCTGGCGCGTCACTCGGAAATCATTACCGGTTAAACACAGTACAGGAATCATGGTAATGCTGGAAAAGAAAAAGCGCCAGAAGGCCAGCACGGATGATGGTCCATAATCACTCAGGACCTTTGCGTTCGTCCATGATAGACCCCAAACTGCCATTGATAATAGCAGGGTCAGGTGTAAGCTGATTGGCGTGCGACTGTTCAAATTAAAGTTGGATTGGTCGGCTGTCCTATGGAAAAGCCGCTTACATCCGAAAGACAGGGAAATTCGCGTCCGGACTAGGCTTATTATTCACAGCCTGCAATGCGTTTATCAGGATACTCCGTGTTTCAGTTGGATTAATTACACCATCATCCCAGAGGCGCGCGCTGGCATAATAAGGATGTCCTTCTTTTTCATATTTAGCCATAATGGGCTGTTTGAGTTCATCGAGTTCTTGCGCTGATATTGTTTTGCCGTCTTTTTCTAGTTGTTTTTTTTTGATCGTGCCTAGTACATCGGCAGCCTGATAACCACCCATTACTGATATTCTGGCATTGGGCCACATCCAGCAAAATCGCGGCTGATAGGCCCGGCCAGCCATGGCATAATTCCCCGCCCCGAAACTGCCACCAATTATTACCGTTAGTTTGGGAACATTGGCTGTAGCGACGGCCTGAACCATTTTGGCTCCATTTTTGGCAATGCCGCCTTGCTCTGCTTTTTTTCCCACCATGAACCCGGTAATATTCTGTAGAAATAGAATTGGTATCTTTCTCTGGCAGCAAAGTTCTATAAAATGGGCGCCTTTCAGCGCACTTTCGCTAAACAACACACCATCATTGGCAACAACACCTACTGAGTAACCACCGATCTTGCAAAAACCTGTGACCAGTGTTTTACCATAAGCGGCTTTAAATTCTTCAAAGTTGGACCCATCTGCAATCCGAGCGATAATTTCTAAAACCTTGTACGTCGTCCTGTAATCTTTGGTTAGGATGCCCAGTATTTCCTGTTGATCATAGGCTGGTTCCTTAATTTCATCAGGACTAACAATTTCCGATTTTGGAAAATGATCAATGATCCCGCGAATTTTCTCCAGTGCTTCATCATCATTCTTCGCAAAATGATCAGCGACTCCGCTGATACGGGTATGCATTGCCGCACCGCCAAGTTCTTCCGCTGTTGAAACTTCTCCAATGGCAGCCTGGACAAGGGGCGGACCACCGAGGAAAATTGTACCCGTTTTATCCACAATAATGGCTTCATCGCTCATGGCGGGAACATAGGCTCCGCCGGCAGTACAACTACCCATTACGGCGGCTATCTGTGGGACTCCAGCCGCACTCATCTGCGCCTGGTTATAAAATATGCGTCCAAAATGATCACGATCTGGAAATACGCTATCCTGTTTAGTGAGAAATGCACCGCCGCTATCTACCAGGTAAATACAGGGCAAACGGTTCTCCATGGCTATTTCCTGGGCCCGGAGATGTTTTTTTACGGTGAGCGGGTAGTAGGTGCCGCCCTTTACAGTAGCATCGTTGGCTAGAACGACACACTGTCTGCCATGAATTGAAATAAGTCCGGTGATGATGCCTGCAGCTGGTATCGTATCGTCATAAACCTGATAGGCAGCCAAAGCGGAAAATTCTACAAACTGTGTATTGGAATCCTTGAGATTTTCGATTCGTTCCCGGGCAGTTTGTTTGCCACGTGCTTTGTGTTTATTAATGCGCTTAGGCGGACCCATTTTTCGAATTTCTGCGAGGACACCATCCAAATCATCGACAAGTCCTTTATGATGATCAAAATTAGATTGGTATTTATCAGATGATGGGTCTATTCGTGATTCAATTTTTGCCATCGTTGAAATTTACGTGAGTTTGAAAAGCAATAGTTTAAATAAAAAAGACACGATTTAGCGTGCCTTTTAACGCGATGATTATTGTTTTATTAAAAATAAAATTTTCTGTTATCAACTATCTCAGCTTGGTCCAGTAGATCCTGATACCAGTTCTGAAAACTTTCGCTTTGTCTCTGGCTATGGATATTTTTGTAAATAACATCCCGTTTTATTTCAAAATCAGAACTATCAATGCCTGAAATATCAACCACTTTTACTATACCGTGTCCGCGCGTTGTGCTTATCGGGCCAATGACATCACCGGCACGTGCCTTTAACAGCGCGCCAACAAGAAAATTGCTGCGGCCGAATGAATTAAAGCTACGGGTAAGCAATTTTGTTTCGCCAGATACGAGATCGACATTATCATTGTTGTCCTTTATTTCCTGGAATGTTGCACCTTGATCAAACTGATCCAGTAATTGCTCAGCAAGTACTTTGGTTGCCTCCAAGCGACGGTCCTGATTCATTGAATTCTTAATTTGGCCTTCTACTTCTTCAAAGGAGTGGGTTCCCTCAGGCAATATGCTATCTAGTCTAGCTACGATGAAATAGCGATCATTTTCTAAGGGATCTGAAACGTCATCCAACTGGTTTTCATAGGCGAAACGAACGGCATTTCGGAAAGGACCGAAAATACGCAACGCACTAGAACCAACAGTGAGGTTGGAAGCTGTTTTGGTATCCACCTGGTGCGAATCAACTGCCGCGGCGAAGCCAATGGTTGGATCGGATGCATCGTAGCTGAACAATGTGGATTTGCGTTTCAATGCATCACGAGTATTGGGCCCCATATTGATTTTTAACAAAATATGGGACGCATTTAATTCTTCTTTATCATCAGTTGTGCGCTGGTCATTTACTTTGATGATGTGATAGCCAAAACGGGATAGGACAGGGCCGACAATATCTCCAGCACTGGCTACAAATGCAGCATCCTCAAATGGTTTGACCATTTGCCCTCTGCTAAACCAGCCCAGGTTGCCGCCCCGGCCAGAGTCGGGACTTACCTGGTTCCCAGGATCCTCGGTGTGGATATTAGCTAGTTCACCAAAAGCAGAACCTGTGTTCAGTTGATCCATAATGGCTGAACAATTGCTGAGGACACGATTCGTATCTTCTACAGATGGTTTCTTTTCCCAGGCAGCGACTTCCAACGTCCGCGTTTCTTCGCGTTTGAAATCATCAATACGCCTGGTATATTCCTCAAATAATTCATCTTCTGTGGGATCGGATACGTCATCCTGCACTGAATTGGTAGTAACATGGATACCGTCAATGGTATAATTAACATACTGTTTGATATAGCTTGACCAAATGTCAGCTTCTGTGATCATCACATCGGCATTGATCATTTCCTGCAGTTTAATATTGGGCAAGTAGGTACTTTTCATGAATTGCTCGATCTGTCCCCATTCATTGCCGACAGGATTATTGATGGCCTGGTCATATTTTTCCTGATCAAATTGTCCATCGGTCTGAAATGTAGGATCGGAGACTAAAAAGGGTGGCGGTATATTCTGCAAGTGGTATAAAACTTCTACATCACTAACAGTAATATCTAATTCATCTATGGACTGGTAAATAAGGATATCGCGAATATAATCATCCCAAACCTGATTGCGGGCCTGTTCAAAATCACGGTCCGTCAGATCGCGACCGCTGTCTCGGATTTGTTCCAGCCGGGCCGATACGGCGCGGGAAAACTCGTCGGGTGGTATTTTTTGTCCATTAACTACGCCAATGGCGGTAGCTGGATCCACGCGGCCAAAAAGCTGATCAATAATGTTGGCACCGCCAACAAGGCCACCAATGGAAATACTCAGCAGGAAAAGGATGAGTATTGCCCATAAAAAAATATGCATCCGGTTGCGCATAGTGGTCATTAATGCCATTTGTGATACTCTATTCGTTTTATTAAAATTGGGTGCGAATTTAGATAACCCTGCCTGTGGAAGCAATGAACATCAGTGGCGATTCAGTCGACACTAAAAAAGTAAATTTATAATTATGGATAAAGGTATGAAATCGAATTTGAAGCAATTTAATCATAATTTGATTCATTGCACGACCTGCCCCAGGCTGGTGGAATTCAGAACTCACATTGCTGCAGAAAAACGTAAACAGTTCAGGGATTGGGATTATTGGGGTAAACCGGTACCCGGTTACGGCGATCCCAAGGCGGAAATAATAATCGTTGGTCTGGCGCCAGCTGCCCATGGAGGAAATCGAACCGGCCGCGTATTTACCGGTGATAAATCAGCGGATTTTCTGATGATGTGTATGCATGAAGTGGGTATGGCCAATCAGCCCAACTCTGACCACAGGGATGACGGCCTGGTGTTGAACAATTGTTATATGACCCCTGCCCTCAAATGTGTTCCGCCGCAGGATAAACCGAGAGCCGAGGAATTGCGAAATTGTTTTTCGTATTTTGAGACTGAAATAGCTTTGCTTACCAATGCAAATTGTATGCTGGCCTTAGGTAAGATCGCATTTGATGCCTGCCTTCGTTTCTGGCGTCGTTCATACGAATTGAAAGTGAAGGACCATCCATTTATGCACCATGCCATTTACGAATTACCCAATGGGTTTCATTTGATCGGTGGTTATCATCCCAGTCCGCGTAATGTAAATACGGGCCGGTTGTCGAAAGGGATGATGATCGATTTATTGAATGATGTGAAAAATCGCAGCTGATTAAGCATAGTTAAAAAGATTAATTATGTGCGGTAGATCATGGATTTATTGCATCGTCCCGTGTAAATTGACCTTAACTGTGCGTAATTGTAAAGGTACAGTTGGGTGTTTATTGAGGATGTCAGTCTAAATTTATAACTAACAGATGAGAATATTATGGTAAGGGTGCTTGCAGTTTTATTATTGGTTACAAATATTTTT
>CAJWGZ010000067.1 GCA_913041075.1 uncultured Fidelibacterota bacterium
CAATCATAAATAGTGGCCATTTCCAGGTATTGGTCTCTCTGCGAATTATTGCAAACGTAGCCATGCATTGCGCTGCATAAACGTAGAACACCATAAGGCTCACAGCCACGAGTGGCGTAAAAACCGGAAGGCCGGTTGAAGGATTCACATCATTTTTCATCGCATCAGATAGCTGCACCATGTCATCACCAGTATTTTCTACATTATATATAGTCGCCATCGTACTAACTAAAACTTCTCTTGCTGCAAAAGAAGTAATTAAGGCTATGCCTACCTTCCAATCAAAGCCAAGCGGTTGGATTGCAGGCTCAATGGTGTGACCAATTTTTCCCGCAAAGCTATTATGGATAGTCGTCTGCTCACCCCTATTGTCTGTCATGGGAAAAGAGGCTAAAAACCATAGTATAATCGATATCGCCATAATGATCTTGCCGGCATTGAATAAAAATAGTTTTGCCCGGATAAACACTTGTCTTAACACAGAGCGCAAAATAGGCAGGCGATATGGCGGCATTTCCATTACGAAGGATGATTTTCCCTCAGATTTGATCCATAGGCTAAATAATTTCGCAAGTATCAGAGCGGTAACAGTACCAATAAAATACATCACAACCATCATCAAACCCTGTAAACCGAAAATGTAACCAACAGTAATCGGTGGTATAAAAGCACCAATCATCAATGCATACACCGGTAACCTGGCACTACAGCTCATTAGTGGTAAAATAAGCATCGTAATCAATCTTTCTTTCCAGTTATCAATTGTTCGGGTGGACATAATACCTGGGATGGCACAGGCATAACCACTCATCAATGGCAGTACCGATCGCCCATGCAACCCAATTTTTGACATACCGCGATCAAGCATAAAAGCTACACGTGCCATATAACCAGAATCTTCTAACAATGTCAGAAAGAACATCAGTATTACAATCTGTGGTAAAAATATTAGTATTGCTCCAAAACCAGCAATTATACCATCTATTAATAAATCGCGGAAGTAACTCTCAGGCACTAAGGTTACCGCCCCTTTTCCGAGCCAATTTACTCCAGCTTCTATCCAATCCATTGGTATTGATGCGAAGTTGAAAATTGATTGAAAAATGAAATACAATAACCCGATAAATATTCCTGGCCCTAGCCATCTATGGGTAAGGATTTGATCGATCTTTTCACTTGCATGTATTTTTCTTATTTTGTTCGTTTGATCACTTCGATCCTGTGCAAGATTTGCGTCCAACCATTTATATCGTAACATTGCTTCAAGGGAACTAGGTTTTAATTTTTCTTTTTCTATTTCTTTAATGGCAACTGTTCGGAGATCTTCTAATTCATTTAGTGTTTTAGAATCAATCTTTTGTTCTTCCTGAATAGCTCTATTATATAATTCTAAGGTTGATTTTCTTGTAATAAGGCGTAGTGCTTGTGCAGCAGCAAAACGAGGAGTGTACCCTAATTTTGTAAAAAGTAGACTTGTAATTGGCATTAGGATTGTTTCAAGCGGTTTAGTTACTTCCAAAGGAAATATATCATTATTTACCGTTTGTGTAAAAATGCTGGCTCTAACCTGATCTTTTATTTTATTCAATCCGCTTTTTTTCAGTGCTGACATGGGTACAACCGCTACTGCGCCTAACCACTTCTTTAATGATGATGGATCTATTTTTTCAGTATGATCCACTAAATCCATCATATTCAAGGCAATAACAATTGGAATTCCTAAATCTAATAGCTGTGTGGTTAAATAAAGATTACGACTCAGGTTAGTCGCATCAACTACAGATACAATAACTGCAGGCGGATTTTTACCATGGATCCATTGCAGAACTTGTTCAGCAACTATTCGCTCATCAAAGGATTCGGGCGTTAAGCTATATGTGCCTGGAAAATCAAGTAAATGGTAAACGGTACCATCATTGAATTGCCCCGTACCAAGCTTTTTTTCTACCGTTATTCCAGGATAATTTGATACCTTCTGGTTCATACCGGTCAATAAATTGAATATTGCCGTTTTACCAGAATTTGGATTACCTACTAATGCAACCCAGGGTACGTTATCATTATTCAATGTTGAATTCAATTTTCAATTACAATATTTAAGGCATCCTGCTGTCGAATTGATACATAATAATTGCGGACTTTTAACTCAATAGTGCCACCCAGCGGTGCAATTTTTACCAATCGTAATTCTACCCCCGGCAAGATGCCCATTTCCAGAAACCGTGATTGTGTATCCAAACCACCAAGAAATAATTTAACGACAGCCGTGTCGCCTTGCTGTAAATCCCCCACCGTCATAAAATTATCTACAATCCCTGCATAGACCGAATAATTGGTGAATGTGCCGTACGATCTTGAATTGATATTTTTTCGCTATTTCATCCTGTAGTTTTTCAATGTTTTCATCCATGAACTCATCAATCCTGCCGCACTGAATACAAACAATATGATCATGATGGCTGCTATCAAGTTTGTTTTCGTACCTGTTGCGTCCATCACCTAGCTCCAATTTGCGGACCAGATTATTTTTTACCAGTACATCAATCGTACGGTAAACCGTTGCTCTTGAGACTTTTTGCCCGCTCGTTTTGATTTTAAAATATATGTCTTCTGCATCCCGATGATCATCAGTTTTACAAATTTCATCCCAGACTATCTGCCTTTGGGATGTGTAGCGCAGTCCTTCATTTTTAAGACCATCCTTTAAAAGTTGAATATTTGTTGCCATGATATTTCCTTTAATGAGATTGAGTCTCAAAAGTAATTATAAAACACCTCCACATTCAAGCTAAATATGAGTATTTATTATCCTGGTGAGGTTGGGAGAGCTGGTTATTTATATGAGCTAGGCTAGTTTCTTAAGCTTTGCAAATTTTACAATGAGTTTTTTCTTTAAACCGTCTTTAAATACAACACCTACCCGTTGATTTTCTCCACTACCACTCAATGCCATTATTTCCCCTTCGCCAAAAATAGCATGTTCTACATAGTCACCTACTTTAAAATCAGCAAAGGTTGTAACCGTACGCTTCACCTTCATTGTCAAATTACCAGTTCTTGTTCTAACAATCTTTCTTGTCATCGCTGAAGAAAAGGATATGTTTTCTAAGAATTGTTCCGGTACTTCCCTCACAAAACGTGAAACAAGACCAGCCCAGCTGTCCGAACCAGTGCGCCGTCTTTCTGTTGCATATAACAAGTAAACCATTTGCTGGGCTCGTGTAAGCGCTACATAAAATAAGCGCCGTTCTTCTTCCATTAAATTTCTTTCGTTAAGAGCACCTGATAATGGAAATAGTCCATCTTCAAGTCCAGTAACAAATACAACTGGGAATTCTAGACCCTTTGCCGAGTGGACAGTCATCATGGTTACATGATTCTCATCTTCGTTCCATTCATCTATATCAGTTAGCAGTGATACCTCCTCGAGAAAATCATGCAGGAGTGATCCAGGATTTCTTTCCATAAAATCATCAACAGAATTCAAAACTTCCATAACGTTTGCATAGCGTTCCTGATCTTGTATAGTATCCTGACGCTTGTAATATTTGAGCATTTCCGTTTCGTCCACCAACGCGCGAACAAGTTCACTGGCATTTATTTTTGTCAATAAATCGTTATACTTTTTAATGAGATCATGAAATTTGATCAAAGATTCATTTTGTTTACCACGAATGTTCATTGGTTCAGGATTGTTAAGTACATCAAACAGTTCTTTTTTATCTTTAGTAGCCTGCAGCACACACTTGTCAACGGTCTTTAAACCTATACCCCGAGGAGGAAAATTGATTACCCGGCGTAATGAGATCGTATCCTTCAAATTAACTATTAACCGCAAATAGCCGAGTAAATCCTTTACTTCCTTCCGCATATAAAAACGAGTACCACCTACTATTTTGTAGGGGATGCCATTACGTAGAAAACTATCTTCCAGAGCTCTTGACTGAACATTTGTACGGTAAAGGACAGCAAAATCATTAAATGTACGCTTGTTAATCTTTATTTCTTTTTCCAGCGCGCTAATGACAGCATCAGCTTCCTCCGTTTCATCATGGGTTTCAATAAGACCCAGGTTTTCACCTTCTCCATTGATCGCTGACAAATTCTTATCGGCGCGATCTTTGTTATTTTCCACAACTGCTGTAGCAGCAGTTAATATTTGCTGGGTTGAACGGTAGTTATTCTCCAAAGTAAATACCTCACAGTTTGGGAATGCCTTACCAAAATCAAGAATGTTCCGAATATCGGCGCCGCGCCAACCATATATTGATTGATCATCATCACCCACAACACAGATCTGTTTATGCTTTTCAGCGAGTATTTTAACCAGTAAGAATTGAGCCCGGTTTGTATCCTGGAACTCATCAACCAGTATATATTTCCATTTTTTCCGATATTTACCGAGGATTTTGGGGTGGTCCTCAAATATTTCTAAGGGGTAATTCAACAGATCATCAAAATCTAGTGCGTTATTTTCCTTTAAAGCTTTTTGATACACTTTGTATATATCTACTATGGTTCGGTCTTGGACTGTGCGCGCTGTTTTCATGGCCCCATCATGGGCAATAAGTTTGTTCTTATAATAACTAATTCTGTTCCGCGCCGTTTTAGGCATAATACTATTTTTAGGCACACCCATGTCGGCCATCACAACCTTTAATAAGGCAACTTGATCCGTCGCATCATAAATAGCAAAATCCGATGTAAAGCCCAGATGTTTTATATCATTCCGTAATATTCTTGCACAAATTGAATGAAAGGTTCCAATATTTAGAGGGACATGTTTCTCTTTTATTAATCTGGTTACCCTTTCCCGCATCACCGCCGCAGCTTTATTAGTAAAAGTAACTGATAACACATCTTCAGGGACGACAATTCCTTGATCCAGTAAATATGCGATTTTATATGCTAATACACGGGTTTTCCCGCTACCTGCACCGGCAAATATCAATACGGGATTATTAACCGCTTCAACTGCGGCACGTTGGTTATTATTTAAGGATGTTAAATCCAAATTGTTCTACAGTCCTCCTGCCGTTGCGCTGTTTTTTTCTTGTCGTACCCGTCGCCTTACTTTCTGAAATTTTCGTTTTGCTTTATTATGCTCTTTCTCAGTTTTGGAAAAAGTGTGGTATCCGTCTCCCCGGGCTACAAAATATATGTAATCGTTCACCGCAGGATACAATGCTGCAATTAAAGATTCTTTCCCAGGGTTATTTATTGGTCCTGGTGGTAAGCCCGAATTCAAATATGTATTATACTCAGATTCAATTTTTAGGTCTTCATTTAGTAATCGACGTGGACCATCTTCAATAATATACTGGATAGTTGGATCAGCCTGTAATCTCATACCCTTTTCTAATCGGTTATGATATACGGCTGAAATTGTTGCTCTTTCATCATCGTAAATAGCTTCTCCTTCTATAATGGATGCTAGTGTTATGATTTCCAACTGGGACATTCCTAATTCTTCAGCTCGTACTTTCATTGACAGTGTCATGTTCTCTTTAAATTCATTTACCATCTTAGTTAATACAACAATAGCGTCCAGACCCTCCGCAAAATAATATGTGTCCGGAAATAAATATCCTTCAAACGAATTTCCATCAAGCTCGAAAAGTTTTACGAGTTCCTGGTCTTTGCATAACCGCAAGAATTTTTT
>CAJWGZ010000068.1 GCA_913041075.1 uncultured Fidelibacterota bacterium
ATTGACATAGATGGTCCTTTATGTAAATGTGGTCGCCATGGATGTTTAGAAGCAATTGTGAGTTATCATGGTCTTAAAACAATGCTTGGCGAAAAGTTGGCTGCTGGTGCGGTATGCCATATTGATCCTAGCAGTTTTCGCGCAACCGATATTTTTGACGCCTGGCGTAAGGGCGATCCGGTGGTGTCTGAATTGCTTGAGTATCAAGCGCGAGCGCTAGGTATCGGTATTGCCAACGTCATCAATATCACTGGTGTCGAACGTATTATACTTGGAGGGACCATTTATCATGAGTTGCAGGATGACTTGCTGCCTATTATAGAAAAGAATGCAGTCAAATACGCCATTGGCAATGGGATGGATGGCGTCGATATTCTTTTGAATGAATTAGGGGATGAAGCACCAGCGCTGGGCGCATCCATGCTTGATTAATTCTATAGATCTGGTAGCATAACATCAATTAATCTGTATATTTATTTTTCCAGGAGATAGGAAAAAAATAAAATCATTAGTGTAACAAAAATAAATTTCGAGATAATTAGAAGTAGAAATATTTCAAAAGCTGAACGTTCACCTTGAATTACTAAAACAATAATAATGCCAAAAAAAGCGTATATCATTTCAATCCTGGCCTGTGTACTTACTACACCCTTGTTCATATCTTCCGAACAAATCATCCTTGGTTTTCCAGCTTGGGCATTTTATTCATTCTTAATGATTATTTTGTATTCATGCATTATTTCATTACTACTTCAAATTTACTGGTCGACTAAAAAAAATAACAATGAGTCCTGATCCCCTATTAAATACGGGCGGACTTATTTTCATGAGTGTGTACCTGTTCTCATTGATTGGAATTGGGTTGGCGGGACGTTTAGCCCGCAAGGAAAACACATTGGCTGATTTTTACCTTGCTGGAAGGGGCATGGGTGTATTTGTGCTGTTTCTCACATTGTACGCTACACAATACAGTGGCAACACCATGATCGGCTTTGCCGGGAAAGCGTATCGGGGCGGTTATCAATCCTTAGTAATGGTCATTTTCATGAGCTCTGTTATTGGAGGATATCTTATTTACGCGCCAAAATTATTTAGGCTCGCACAGAAGCATGGATTTATAACAACTGGAGATTTTATTCAGCATCGGTTCAAAAATAATGCCTTGACTATCATTATTGTAATTCTTTCCATTATTGCCCTAGGCAATTATATCCTGACCAATTTAAAAGCCATTGGCTATATCGTTGTAGCCGCCACAGGCGGTGTGGTTGGTTTTGCCCAAGGGATTATAATACTATCTCTGATCATGGTCATCTATGAAACATTGGGTGGTATGCGCAGCGTAGCCTGGACGGATGTGATCCAAGGTGTTTTATTGCTTATAGGAGTTGTCCTAATTTTCATTGTCATTCAAGTAGAATACGGCGGCTTGGCTGCATCAGCTGAAATAATAAAAAATGAAAAGTCTGATTTGCTCAAATTCCCAAATTGGTTTGAGAGAAGATTATGGATAAGCACAATCGGGTTAGCATTTTTTGGAATCTCTGTTTATCCCCATGCTATCCAGCGCATTTATGCAGCAAAAGATGAAAACACTTTAAAACGTTCTATGCAGATCATGGTTTTTATGCCTCTTGTCACTACTATGTTTATGATGACTGTGGGTTGGGTCGGCCTAGCTCAATTCCCTGACCTTGACAGTCGGGGAAGTGAACAAATTACAATCCTGATGTTGCAGGATATTGGTTTGAGAGTTCCTGCAATGGGTATTATGATTATCCTTTTTCTTTCTGCGGCTGTTGCAGCCATCATGAGTACGGTAGATTCTGCGCTTTTAGCTATTTCGTCTATGGTAACAAAGGATCTCTATGGTCACTTTAAACCAAATAAAAAACAAAGTGATTTAATAAAATTCGGTAAAATTTTTTCATGGATCATCATGGCCTTGGCTGTTTTATTAGCTATTGAACTTCCACAGACCATCTGGCGGCTAATGGAGATAAAACTAGAATTACTATGTCAAATTTCTCCATCCATATTTTTGGGTATACATTATAAAAATTTGCAGTCAAAATCTGTCCTTGCGGGTGTAATCGTAGGAACATTTATAGCTTTATTGATCATATTTACTCCCGGCTTACCTGCCAAGCCCTGGGGTATTCATGCCGGTATATGGGGATTGATTGCTAATGTGTCTGTTTTAGGTATGTACCAATTCCGTTTCCAAAAGAATTAGAAATCTTCCACTTTTCCTGAAATGGAAAAATGTGGATTTGGTCTGAATATATTAGCGATAATCGTGATTATGAGCCTGCTGTATTTTATAATTATGCCCATATTTGGGGTCAGCGGCGTGTCCCCAATCTGGATGTAAGAAGACTTCTTTTTACTTTTAATTTTATTAAACCAATTTATTTTTGAAGATATTATATTTTTTTCTATCTTTTCGGCCTTGTTTTAGGAACTTTTTGATTCAAATATTGTATTGATGTATTGATTTTTAATAGATATTAAGGAGGTAGTAACTCATGATAAAAGTTAGGGATTTGTCCAAAAACTACGGTGATGTAGAAGCGGTCAAATCCATAAACTTTGAAATTCAGGACGGTGAAATTGTCGGATTTTTAGGAGAAAATGGTGCTGGTAAAACCACTGCCCTGAAAATGATAACCGGGTATCTATCGCCTACCAGTGGCATGGTGGAGGTTAATAATCTAAATATAAGTGACCATGCATTGGAAATACAGACCCAGATCGGTTATTTACCGGAATTGAACCCGCTGTATCCAGAAATGACTGTATATGAATATCTTGAATTCATCGCCAAGATTCGCAAGATCACTGGCAAGCAATTTCGCAATGCGTTAAGTCGCGTTGTAGATAAATGCGGGCTGCAGGGAGTGGTACATAAGCATATTTCTTCCTGTTCCAAAGGATACAAACAAAGGATTGGATTGGCGGGATCCATGATTCATGACCCAAAAATTCTAATTCTCGATGAACCAGTTACCGGATTGGACCCAAACCAGATCGTTGAAATTCGCGAACTAATTAAAAGCTTGGGTCGCGAAAAACTCGTATTAATGTCCAGTCATATACTCCAGGAAATCCAAGCAACCGTTGACAGGATTATGATCATTCACCAAGGCGAAATTGTAGCCAACGGCACCAATGAAGAATTGATGAGCAATTTTAGGGGCAATACACTACTAAACCTGGATGTGAAAAATGCTAATGAAAACAGCTTGAAAGACCTTTCCGTTGCTATACCTAACTTGAATATTGTAAATGTAGAGGAAAAATTGGACCGACATATCCTGCAAATGGAGTATGCCCAGGATGTTGATCCCCGGGAAGATCTCTTCAATTATGCTGTTAGTTCAGGTTGGGTGATTTTGAAGATGACACCAACGACAACCGACTTGGAAGATATATTCCGGAAACTTACAACAGAGGGTCAGGCTAATGCATAATACACGGGCGGTTTTTCTACGCGAGATCCGCAGTTTCTTTAACAGCCCCATGGCTTATATATTTCTGGTAATATTTGCCATCTTCAATGGGTATTTTTTTACGAGCACATTTTTTCTTTATAATCAATCTGACCTGCGTTCATTGTTTAGTGTTGTACCTATGGTTTACCTCATATTTGTACCAGCGATATCAATGGGTCTCATTGCCCGGGAAAGAAATATTGGTACGATGGAAACGATTGCAACTCTACCACTAAAAACTTATGAATTTGTTTTTGGTAAATATCTTGCTGTTGTCAGCTTAATACTGCTTGGATTGTTAGCAACTATTATTCACCTTTTTACATTAGCGAAATTCGGATCAAAAATTGATTATGGTGCCCTACTGACTGGATATATTGGATTGGCATTGGTGGGATCTATGTATGCGGCTATTGGCACTTTCGCCAGCAGTATCACTGATAACCAAGTCGTTGCCTTCATTATCGGTGTTTTTATTGTACTGATATTTTTTCTTATGGGATTTTTTCTACCGCTTGTACCAACCAGTTTGGCGGGTATAATTCAATACCTGAGCGTTGATTACCATTATTCAAATATATCACGTGGCGTAATTGATTCCCGTAACCTTGTTTATTTTCTTTCTGTTATTGGTTTCTTTTTGGTGTTAACGGTACAGTCATTAGAAGTAAGGAAGTGGCAGTAGCTATGAAATTTGATTTACGGAAATCCGTTCTTATACCAGCAGCATTATTATTAGTTGGATTAGTGCTATTAAACCTTATTGCCCGCAATCATTATTTCCGCTGGGACTTTACAGATACAAAAATGTATTCTCTTTCATCTTCTACTAAAAAAGTGATCGGACGTGTAGATGATCTGTTGAATGTAAAAGTATATTTCTCAGATAACCTGCCTGGTCAGTATGGAAACAACCGCCGTTATTTGCAGGATATACTTGAGGAATATGCTGCTATTTCAAAAGGAAATATACGATTTGAATTCTACGTGCCTGATACTGATGAAGCATTAGAAGAGGAAGCTCAGAAATCAGGGGTGCAGCCAGTTCAATTACAAGTGATCGAGAAGGATGAGGCGATAGTAAAAAAAGTATTTATGGGTGTGGCAATTTATTTTGAGGATCAGCGTGAAGTAATACCTGTAGTTTTATCCACTACTGGATTGGAATATGAAATTACCACACGTATCAAAAAGCTAGTTGAAAAGAAAAAGAAATTTGTTGGTATTATTAATACCGGAGATGATGGACCCCAAATCAACACGTTGTCACAAATATTTCGCCAGCGTTATGAAGTAAGGCCTGTCGACATCTCTACTGAAATACCTAGTAATATCAATGTGCTCATTGTTACCGGTGTAAAAGATTCACTTGAAACTGGAAGTTTGACCAATCTGGAAAATTTCTTGGAAAATGGCGGTAATATGTTTGTAGCACAGAATCCTTTAGATATAGATCTTCAAACTCAAAAAGCAGAAGTTTTCCAATCAAACGTTTTTGATCTGTTAAAACCTTTTGGTTTATCAGTAACCGAAAATCTGATATTAGATAAAAGTTGTGGTAGGGTAAATGTTATGCAAGATATGGGTTTCATCCGTATGAATGTGCCTATGGAATACCCATTCTTGCCAATTATACGATCTTTCAATGCAGAGGAAGCATTGGTTAGTGGCTTGGAACAGGTACATGTATTCTTTTCAACAGAAATAGAATTTGATTCCGTAGCTGCAAATGTAACTACCGTACCTCTATTTTCTTCTTCGAATAAATCAGGATTAATGACTGGATTTTACAATTTGGGCCCTGACCCAAAACAGAATCCGCAATTACGAAATTTGAATCAACCCGGTAAACTAGTAGCGGCAAGATCTGAACTTGTAGATGAGGAAACAGGGGTAGTCAGTCAAATAATTTTAGTGGCTGATAATCGATTCCTATCTGATGATGGTGGTGGTGCCGTGCCGGAAAATCATATTTTTATGATGAATGCAAT
>CAJWGZ010000069.1 GCA_913041075.1 uncultured Fidelibacterota bacterium
CGCAGCATACGGAGCGGGTCTTCACCAAAGGTTTCATCTGGGTCCAACGGAGTGGTTATTTGCTTAGCTTGTAAATCTAAAATACCACTGAATGGATCGTGTAATTCACCAAATGATTCAGGTAAAATATTTACAGCCATAGCATTAATTGTAAAATCACGACGAAGCAGATCACCTTTTAAATCAGTATAGATCACTTCAGTTGGTTTTCGAGATTTATCATCATAGGACTCTATACGCGCTGCAGCCACATCAATTCCAATTTTCTCATAAGGTATTTTGGCAGTTGAGAATTCTTTAAAAGGTATAATTTTTTTCACTGCTAGCCGCTTCGCCAAAGCTTCGGCAAATTTGATCCCGTCCCCAACCACCATTAAATCAATTTCCTTTGAGATATTTTGCATGAAGATATCACGTACGAAACCACCAACAACATAAACCTGTTTCTCAAGCTCAGATCCAACTTGTCCGGCCAGCTTAAGTACCTTTTCTGCTTCGGAATGAACGGTTATCAATTCTCGAATATTAGTCATCTTAAAAATTACCGATTTCAATATTTAAAATGAACTAGTGCTTCAATATTACCATGTTGAAATATACTTGCCACTCATTAGGCCTAGTTCTATTTTCTAACATTATGGGGAATTGGATTATAAATAGATATATTATTTTACCAGCACTTGTGGCTACCTGTCTCAATGCTCAGTTCACAACTGTGAATGTTACCATGGAAGATCGCCTGCTGAAAAACGATGACCGGCAAGTTCTTTTACCTCTAAATAATGAGATAGAACGATTTTTTATTAATACAACATGGGATGAAGATTGGGGTGACCTAGGGATTGAATTAAATGTTCAAATTATTTTCCAAGGTACTGCAACAAAAAATGGCAAGGAGACTTTCCTTGCCCAGGTACTATTCTCTACAAAAACTGACCAACGGTTTTTTGATAATTCTTTGCAATTTTATTTCAATCCTGGTGGCAGTCTTTATTATGATCCGGTAATGTTCGAACCACTACCTAGTTTTCTATCATTTTACGGTAATATGATCCTTGCAGGAGAAATAGATACCTATCAACCAAATGAAGGATCAAAACAATATGAACTGGCTCGATCAATTGCACTGCGCGGTTCGGCAAGTAATTTTTCCATGGGTTGGTCAAAACGTATACAGCTTACGGATGATATGTCAACAAACTATGGTTTGCGTAAGGCGCGTTTCGCTTATTATTATGGTTTAGAATTATTTGAAGATGGTGAAATAGAAGAATCAATTAAGCAATTCAAGGAAATGATGGCCGGGATTGATGAAGTTTATGACCGTATACCTCGCGAACACTATACTTTGTACTTCCTGAAGTCGCACGCAACCGAAATAACACAGATTTTACAAATACTAAGGCAAACCACCATGATCGAAGACCTTATTGAACTTGACCCGTCTAATAAAGATATTTATGCAAAAGGTTTGAAAGATAAATCGCCATAAGTTTTTTTACGGGCTATATAATAGTCCAAAACAATACTTCCTCTGTAAAAAGCCTTCATCATTTCACGGTCAGATAAAACACGTTTTTGTTTTATCTTTATCCGTCTAGAAAAAATGATATGCAGGTGCAATAAAATCCAGATATGTGCCTTGATTATACCAAACACATGACGAAAATCAAATTTAGATAATGCATAAAATATTGCTACCCATTCAAGAGCATACCGCAAAGGAAGAATATATAACGTAGTCAGAAGTTTATAGTTGGTTAACAGCATTAAAAGGGAATTGCGGTGATTAAGCATGAATTTTTTTAATGAGGTCATTGGTAAGGAAACAGCATTTTTATGATAAACTACCGCCGCTGGATGAACAAATACCTTATACCCCATAAGCTGTAGTTTCCAGCAAAGGTCAATTTCTTCCATATGCGCAAAGAAGTTTTCATCAAATTGTCCAGCTTCCATGTAATAATCTTTCCTGACCATAATTGCCGTACCCGAAGCCCAAAAACAACGATCATCATCATCGTACTGACCGGAATCAATTTCTTGGTCTAGGAATATTCTACCACGGGCAAATGGATAACAAAGTACATCCATGTGCCCTCCAGATCCACCAGCATAGTCAAATCGATTTCGTTCATAATAATTTAATATTTTGGGCTGAACAGCTGCACAATCTGGATGGGAATTAATAAATGAAACCAAATTTCGAAGCCAGTATTTATCTTGCACTGTATCATTGTTCAGAAAGACTACTAGTTCACCATCAGCATGGAGTACTCCACGATTACAGCCACCGGCATATCCGTAATTTTTATCATTATTGATCAGTTTGATTTGCGGGTGATGATTCTTTATCCAATCTCCGCTGCCATCAGTTGAAGCATTATCAACAACAATGATTTCAAAGTTAGGGTAGACTGTTTTCTTGAGGGAATCAAGACATTCTGAAAGAACATCAATCCCGTTCCAGTGTGGAATAATAATGGAAACTAGGGAGTCCATGGGCAAATGCCCTTTAAAGACTAGGGCGTGGTACCTTTTATTTCATTCAGTAGTTTTTTGGCCTGTCGGTCGTTTGGATTACGATCCAGCCAGCCTGTGAGAACTGTTTCCGCTTCTGCTTCCATTTCAAGTCTTTGATAAGCAATAACTAAGTGACTAACAATATTTGAATAATTATTTTTCCACTGGTTCCAGGATTTTGATGATAGGCCAGCTTTCTCTATGCCTCTAGTTTGAACAATCAACTCTGCCTTATTATATGAATTGTATAATGTTTCAAAAATATCCCTAGCA
Organism: uncultured Fidelibacterota bacterium; assembly: GCA_913041075.1. Classification (GTDB taxonomy): domain Bacteria; phylum Fidelibacterota; class Marinisomatia; order Marinisomatales; family TCS55. The sequence continues at coordinate 2,797 of CAJWGZ010000069.1, forward strand.
ACAGCAGGTTCGTCCAATTCAACGAGATAAGATTGTCCATAACCCACTCTATCTTTTATTGTAATATCATCTCGCAGTAACAAATTATTTAGTACCTCTCGCAATTTTTCTGCTTGCCCAACACCATAGTACAATCTTCCCATTTGGTAATATAATTCTTTTGAATCCATGCGAATTGTATTTTCAGGTATATTTTCATTCATCTCATCCAAAACAGTCATTACTTTTGTTTTTAACGAAAAACCATCATCTGCTTCCTTTTGTTCCTTGGATAGTTTTTGGTAATCCATGAAGTAATGAACCGCCAATTGCATATAGGCACTCCTGTAGTTCTGCAAAAGTCGTATTACCTGCTCATTATAATAAACATTTTCATTGCCGAGATGGCGAAAGAGATACCTTGGATCATAAGTTTTAAACCAAATACGGCCTTCATCTTTATTCCATTCTTTACGATCAAACGGTTTAGACCACTCTTCCTGTCCGAATTCAGTGACCAAGTGCTTGGACATATTTTCAGGGTTTAAACCCTTTGTCTTATAGGGTCGCAGACGATAGGACAAACCATCCATTTCCAGATAAGGTTCAAGCCCAAGTCGATTACTCGGGGATACTGTGACAGCAAAATAAATTGGAGAAGCCCATTTTGCATCATTGATAATTTGCATGATCATCATATCTTGTATTTTCAATGCTTGTCCGGCATAAGTAGGTTTTACAGTCCAGGTAATTTTTTCCTGCGAATTAACCGGCAAGGTTACTTCCCGCTTTTTCCAAGGCGTTAGCCCACGAGTTAGATCTCTGATTTGTTTATCCGAAAGTTTGATGATTGGTTGAGCACTGGTAGCGAATTCTTGATGAGAAGACGGTATACTTCTTATTTCACGTAATTGCTGAATGTACCATGGTGTATTCAACAAACTTAGGTTAGCAACAGTTACATCGGTGCGAATACCTTCAACTTCCTGTAAATACCATAAAGGAAAAGTGTCATTATCACCATTAGTAAAAAGCACACCGTTTGGTTCACAGGACTGCAATAAATTATAGCTATAATCCCATGCCACCAGATTACCCGAACGATTATGCTCATGATAGTTGGCCCTGAGCATTAATCCAGGTACAGCAAGTAATTGAAATATTACCAGAAAACTAGTAAAGCGCGTGCCCAGTTGTTTGTCTTTAAAAAATTGTAATACCCAATCACAAATACCTACCGAACCAATGCCAACCCAGATAGAAAATGCAAGAAAACTACCAACATAGGAGTAATCCCTTTCGCGAGGTTGTGGATTATCCTGATTAAGATAGAGAATAACTGCAAGTCCGGTCATCAAGAATAATGTCAGAACAGAAAATGCTCCATCACCATCTTTATTAAAATGGTAAAATATCCCAAACAAGCCTAATAGAAATGCTAGTGGTAGTCCGTAATGAAACCAGTAAACACCATCTTGCGGAGAAGGATGTGCCGGTGAATTAGCCCCAAAAGCAGTTACTCCAGACTCACCAGTAGGGCCACGTCCTGCAAATTGCCAAAGAAAATACCGCCAATACATTTTTTTCACTTGATAGCCCCAGAAAAATTCCCACTGAGTTCCAAAGTTATGAAACATATATTTACGATTTTGTCGACTTGAAAATTCCCTAGAAATAATTCGGCCTTTTTGATCGCGTTTCACATTTTCTGGATTCCCAATAATTTCCACTTTGTGCGTTGGAGTGCCGACTTTGTTTTTGATATACTTTCTTGGTAGTTGACCTATAGCACCATATTGCTCCCGCTCCATGTAAGAAATAGCCCGAGTAATTGTTTCCGGATCGTTCTCATCGATCCTAGGATCTTGATTAGAACGAATAAATATAGTGACATAACTTGAATAACCAATCAAGATGAGAACCACTGAGCTAAACATCAATGATAAAAGACGTCGTTTATTATTTATCGCCCAAACAGTTACTGCAAATGTAATTACAATGATGGCAGCTACACCGCCCAGGCCTAGTACTTTAGCCATTTTTGGCAGTCCTAGAATAATACCATTATGGATCACCAAAAACACCGCAGCAGTTATTGCCATGGTAATGAAGAAAGTTTTCCATTCAAATTTCATTTTTCTGAAGTAAATAATGAGGGCTAAAAATGGAAGTGTTAATAAGTTTAAAATGTGAACACCGATAGCTAACCCAAACATATATGCAATAATTAATATATAACGCTCGCTACCAGATTGATCTGCGCGTTCAGACCATAGCAATATTAACCAAACAACTATCGCAGTGAAAAAAGTACTTATAGCATAGACCTCAGCTTCCACAGCATTGAACCAATGGCTATCAGTAAACGCAAAGGTCAATGAACCAACCAATGCACTACCAAAGACAACAATAATATCACTGTAATCCCTGATCTTACCACGCCAATGCAACACTATTTTGACAATGATCAAATACAATAACATGCAAGCTAAAGCACTAACGATAGGTGATATAATATTGACTCTGAAAGCTATATCCGGATTAGTCGGCAACATGGAAAATATTCGACCAAGGATTAAGTACAGAGGACTACCTGGTGGATGGGGTACGCCTAAAATATAGGAAGTGGCAATGAACTCACCGCAATCCCA
>CAJWGZ010000070.1 GCA_913041075.1 uncultured Fidelibacterota bacterium
CAAGCTACCAAGGATGCGGGTAAAATCGCTGGACTTAATGTAAGAAGAATTATCAATGAACCAACAGCGGCAGCACTTGCCTATGGACTTGATAAGAAAAAAGACGAAAAAATTGCAGTCTTTGATTTAGGAGGAGGTACCTTTGATATTTCTATACTTGAACTGGGTGATGGTGTTTTTGAAGTAAAATCTACCAATGGTGATACCCATTTAGGCGGAGATGATTTTGATCAAAAGGTCTTGAACTGGATTGCTGATGAATTTAAAGCTAGTGATGGTATTAATTTGAAGAAAGATCCGATGGCCTTGCAAAGGTTAAAAGAAGCTGCGGAAGCTGCCAAAAAGGAATTATCAAGTTCTAAGCAGACTGAAATAAATCTCCCATTTATTACTGCAGACGCATCGGGGCCTAAACATCTTAATTTGACCCTTACACGAGCAAAATTTGAAGAGTTAGTGTCAGATTTAGTGGAAAGAACAATTGCTCCTTGTAAGCAAGCGATTAAGGATGCTGGTCTAAAAGCATCAGAAATTGATGAAGTTATTTTAGTGGGTGGCTCAACTAGAATACCAAAAATTCAAGAGAAAGTGAAAGATATTTTTGGTAAAGAATCGAATAAAAGTGTTAATCCAGACGAGGTAGTTGCACTAGGTGCATCTATTCAAGGTGGTGTCTTAGCAGGTGAAGTAGATGATATTCTTTTACTTGATGTTACTCCTTTATCACTTGGTATTGAGACGCTAGGTTCAGTGGCCACGAAATTGATTGAAAGGAATACTACCATTCCGACAAAAAAATCGCAGATATTCAGTACTGCTGCGGATAATCAGACCACGGTTGAGATTCATGTATTACAGGGAGAGCGTGAGATGGCTGTAGATAATAAAACAATCGGTCGTTTCCATCTTGATGGTATTCCACCCGCGCCACGGGGTGTGCCGCAAATAGAAGTAACGTTTGATATTGATGCTAATGGAATTCTAAATGTAGGTGCCAAAGATAAAGCTACGGGAAAAGAACAAAGTATCCGCATCGAAGCGTCAAGTGGATTAAGTGATTCAGAGGTTGATAAAATGGTAAATGATGCCAAGAAACATGAAGAAGAGGATAAAGATAAACGCGAATTAATAGATTTACATAACCAGGCTGAACAATTGGTTTACCAGACAGAAAAAAATATCAAAGAATTTGATGATAAGTTAAATGATGATGACAAAAAGAAATTATCTGATGCGGTCGAACAATTGAAAAAGGTAAATAGTGGTTCAAGTAAAAGTGATATTCAATCCTCAATTGACTCTTTAAACACTGTTTGGAGTGAGCTAGCAACAAAATTATATGATGAAACAAAAGCAACTCCTGGTGATGATCAAAATGAAGATGAAAAAAGCAAAGGAAGAGGTAAGTCCAAGGTAAAAGAGGAGGGTGAAATTGAAGATGCGGATTTTGAAGTAGTGGACTAAACTACATTAAAAGCCAGATTAAAAAGCGTCTACCTAGACGCTTTTTTTGTTTTTGGAACAGGACGCATGTATATTCGTTAGCTTAGTATATATACGAAATATAATGAAATTACTGAAAACTCTTATATTGACCTTCGTAATTCTGTTTAGCATAACAGTACTGGTTTTATTAACACCATCTTTATGGAAAGAGTTAATTGAATATCGAATAAATGACCAATTAACAAAGAGGGGTAACTGGGAAATATCTTTTGATAAAGTTAGCGGTCATTTACTTGCCAATGTTTCCATACAATCCTTGAAATTGACCAATCTTAATAAATCAAGTATTTTTATTTCGAATGTTGATCTTCGTTTAAATATGATGGAATCATTGTTTGGATATCCAAGTTTCAAATACATGAAACTAAAAGAAGTTACCACCACCCTTTTCCAATCAAAAAAATCATCCGATTTAAGATCAGATCCCTTTGATTTAAAGGAAATCCTAGAACAAAAGTTTACTGTTGATCGCCTTCAATTCGATGGTAGGGTTACAATTCCTGAGTTAACAATACTTAAGGACTTCTTATTTCAATTTGATGGGCGTTTTGATCTTGATATGAATTCACTCGACCTTGATGTCAATGAATTATATTTTGCAATGGAAGAAACAGGATTTGATATGCGGTTGGAAAAATCTCGAATATCATTATATCCAGCAAAACTAGTGTGCGAAAATATAAATGGAACGATTGACTCATTGGGCGTTAGAGGAAAATTCAGTTATAACTGGTTAGATGATAAAGACATGAGAATTGATGTTTTTCTTGACCAATATCAAATCCCAAAAACATTTTTTGATAAATTACCTCTTCAACCAAAACTATCAGCCTTAGAGACAGAAATTCATATCAAGTCTGATTTAAAAACCTTCGAAGGGAATATTACGCTAACGAATGATTTAGGCTTACATACCGCTGGTAATATTTCTTTATCAAATTTTGATGATTTCTTTTCTTTAGATCAGGTGAAATTAGAGGGCGAGGATGCCAGCTTGTCAATGAATGGTATTTATCAAAAAGATGGTCATTTTAATGCCTCAATACAGCTAACTGATTTTGATCTAAATAAATGGATTATAGATGATCTTCCGACTGACTTGAATGGTCTTGTAGCAATTGAGGGCACTGTAGAAGAAAGTAAATTGGAGCATATTACACTTACGATGGAATTGTTAGAAACAAAGCTGTATAAGGATCGGGATATATCAGTATCAGGTACAGTTGATTATGTGAACGAGTTATTAAATATTGAGGAACTGCTGGAATTATCAATTGGAAATAGTAGAGTAATAGTCACCGGAACCAGTGACTTTAAAAATGAAGTCTATAACTTGGATTTAGACCTCGATAACGCTGATGTTTTCATTATAAACAATTTTTGGTCAGATAGTCTTGAAAATGGTAAAGCGACGGGTAGTCTTTTTGTATCTGGTCCTTTTAATAACCCTAATCTGAGTGCTGAACTTGTACTAAGAAATATAAGCTATAAGAATTTTAATTTAGAAAGCTTTGAATTCTTTGGGAGTTTGAATAGTTCAGATCAATATACTACCGGAGATTGCCAATTGCGCATTGGATCAGGTACATGGAATGAACAATCTTTTGAAAGTGGTGTTGTTGACTTATCATATACACAAGATGGTTTAGAGATTCAGAGTGCAGAATTCAAAAATAACAATGATTTTTTTCAATTGTCCGGGTTTTTGAAAAATGATGGCAATGGTGTATTTGATCGTCTTCAGATTGCCACAAATCAGCAATATTTAATCAATACTAAACCAGTTGAATTCACCCTGGGTGAAGGAGTGGATTTACTTGAGTTGGATTGGGGGAAAAATGAATTGACTTTGAAGCCTTTTGAATTTCATGTAAATGATGGGATCCTCTCCGGTTTCTTAACACTTACAGATGAAATAGATGGTTTATTGAAAATATCAAATATAGGTACAGACATACTAGATTTTTTAATTCCTGATGAATGGATCAAAATCCAAGGTCAGGTATTTGGCGAATTGTCTGTTACATCAAGGGAACATTCTTTGGATTACTCAATAGATTTAGCGATAAAGAATGGTGAGATTTCTGCTCAACCATTTGATGAATTAAACATATCAACCTTCTATCGTGATTCAATTTTACATATTGAAGAAATTACATTGATCCATGGGGATAAAACCGGTATTCAGGTTGCTGGCGTAGTGCCACAACATTTCGAAGAATCCAATCCAATTGAAATAGACGCTATGATCAACATGAAAAAGGTGGATATTTCAATTTTTACTCAATTTATCCCTGACTGGTTCGCATTAGATGGTGTGGTAAGCGGGGAGCTGAATTTTGGTGGTCTTCCAAATAAAACTAAATTTAATTTTGACCTGTCTATAGATGATGGTGTATTTGAGGGGTTGGAACTAGGGCATGTTACAGGAATGGGGCTTTACGATTCAAGACGTTTATATTTTAACCAATTTTCCGCGATAAGGGGGAAAGACCACGCTATTGCAGGTGTAGCTTATTTACCCTTGGATTTAAACTTTAATTCAGAGAATCTAGGAGAAATGTTTATGGCCGATTCGATGTGGGTTGATGTTAGTGGTGATTTCAACCATCTCGAATTCCTTTCTGAATATTTAATTGATGTAGACTCTTTACCGGGGAATCATAATGTTTCCTTACAAATTGCTGGAACACCTGATAAACTTGTCAGGAACGGGGAAATATCAATCAAAGATGGTTCTATTTACACGATTTTATTAGATGAACCAATAAAAGGTGTTAATGGTAAAGGTATACTAGTTAATAATTTGCTATCAATTGAAAATCTTGTTGGTGCTGCGACAATTAAACCGGAAAATTATAAAGCAAATATTTTTGTTGATGGAAACATAAATATGACAAAGTTCTTCGAGCCCTACTATGATCTCAATGCTAAAGGAAATAATGTATTTTTCAAAACCTTATTAGGCGATATTGAAGGTATGGTTAATATTGATGTACGTATTAGTGGAAGAGATACAATTACAATAGCTGGTGGAATAGAAGCTATTGATGCTGTTATGTATCAAGAGTTTGAGGTTAATACGTTACCTACTGCGGAACTCGATCCTAGCAATACAATTATCAACTACAAATTAAATTTCCCAATCACTGGTAAATTTGTTTTAAGAAATAGTCAAATCGATGCACAATTAGGTGGTGAGTTGAGTATATCCATGTTTGGGGACCAAAGCGCGGATTACTCTGGTGAACTATTCGTTAGGGAAGGAAAATTTTATTACTATGGTGATATATTCAACATCACAAATGGATATTTGGCTTTTGATACCAAAGGATTTAATCCATATTTAGATTTATCTGCATTTACTACAATAAAAGAGGAAAACATCACCATTACTCTTGTTGGACCATTGGATAATCCAAAATTGGGTTTAGAATCCTCTAGTGGTTTTTCGGAAAGTGATATACTTGAATTACTAACTATAAGGAGCCGTTTCGAAGATCAAGAGATTAGTTCGGCAGGTCTTGGCAGTCAGGCTCAGTCAATATTTGTAGCCTATTTAGAAAAGGAACTGGAAAGAAATTTTTTGCAAATCAGTGGGCTTGGAAGATTAGGTATAATAGAGGATGTGAGTATATCTGGTGCTTCCGCTTTGATTGACCCCACAGGTTCTGATGATTTAGTAATTAAGGCTCAGGTCTCAAGGAATCTATCATTGAACTATTCGTACAAACGGTCATTCTCATTAGTGAACCCAGACCATAATCAGGTTGGTGTTGAACTCAAATTAAATCCTTACTTTTCCCTTATTGGAAATGTTGATGAATTGGGTAATATGCACGTAAAATACCGCCTGCGTTATTCTTACTAGATAGTAATACCAAAATGAAATACTGTT
>CAJWGZ010000071.1 GCA_913041075.1 uncultured Fidelibacterota bacterium
AACAATTGCAGGCATTGCCAGTCACTGAATTGGAAACAGGTCAAACCATGCCTGATGGTATTACAAGTATTAATGCATATCTTGGTGCACATGGAATTCAACATGCACTTGAGCAAGGCGCAGATATGGTTATTACAGGAAGGTGTGTGGACAGCGCTGTTGTTCTCGGACCACTAATGCATGAATTTGGTTGGAAATCCGATGATTATGATCTTCTTGCTGCCGGAAGTTTAGCAGGGCACATTATTGAATGCGGGGCACAATGTACAGGTGGAAATTTTACAGATTGGCACCTAATAGATAAGTTTGACGATATGGGATTTCCCATCGCTGAAGTTGAATCAAATGGGGATTTCATTGTAACCAAGCCTGATGACACAGGAGGTATCGTTTCATATGGTTCTGTAGCAGAACAATTTCTGTACGAGATTGGTGACCCTCAAAACTATATACTACCAGATGTAACCTGCGATTTTACCAATGTGACCATGAAAGAAGTAGGAAACGATCAGATCTTTGTTTCTGGCGCTAAGGGAAACCCTCCTAGCAATACATATAAAGTATCTGCGACATATTTAATGGGTTATAGAATAAGTATTGCTGTCATCATTGTTGGCATTAATGCTGCAAAAAAAGCTAAGGTTAGTGCTGAGGCAATCATAAAAAAAACAAAGCGTATGTTCACTGATAATGGTTGGTCCAACTATACAGATACAAACATATCGATCATTGGCACTGAAGTGACTTACGGTGAAAATGCAAAAACCCTGAAGCCACGGGAAGTATTATTACGAATTATGGCAACACATAAACAGAAGGAAGCATTAATATTACTTTCTCGAGAAATTGCGCAGGCATCGACAGGAATGACGCCTGGTTTTACAAATATGCTTGGTGGGAGGCCTTCTGTTTCACCATCGATACGTTTATTTTCTTTTTTATTACCGAAAGAAAATATCCGCACTACTGTAGACTTTAATGAAAAACAGTTTGACATGAAAAATCCAAAAACACACTCAATTGAAGTCGAACCAATACCTACTTCACCTATAGTATTTGATAATCAGGATACAATAGATGCAGAGGTGCCTTTAATTAACCTTGCATACGCACGCAGTGGTGACAAAGGCGATCATGCTAATATCGGTGTAATCTCAAGAAAAGCTGAATATCTTCCATACATTAAAGATTGCCTCACTACAAAAAAAGTTGCTGAATATTTTTCCCATGTTTCGAAAGGAGAAGTGGAACGATGGGATGTCCCTGGGATAAATGCGTTAAATTTTCTACTTAGGAATTCCTTAGGCGGTGGAGGTATGGCAAGTTTAAATGTAGATCCGCAAGGGAAAGCGTATGCTCAACAGCTTTTAGATATAATGATACCAGTTCCACATAAAATTGCTGAGGAAACGAAAAAATAATTATGGCTAACAACAGTATTTTTAAAAAGAAATTATTTTCATGTAAAAATATTATCGTAACCGGAGGCAGTAGCGGAATTGGGATATGTACGGCTCATGAACTTGCTGTGCTTGGATCTTATGTAATATTACTGTGAGGAAAATATCATGACTAATCTACCGCAAACAAAAAATCTAATATTAGACCTTTCAAATGGCTGGCTCACTATCTGGTTGAATCGTCCCAATAGTCGCAATGCTCTTACCAATGATATGATTGAGGACTTCAATAATGTTTTTAATTCAGTTGGTGATGACCGTTCGGTACGGGGAATTACTTTCCGGGGTAAAGAAGGAGTATTCTGTGCCGGCGCAGATTTAAAAGCAATCAAATCCATATTTGATGGGAAATCAAAAAAAGAAGATGTTATTCGATTTAGCGTTGCAGCTGGAAATTTCTTCGAATCTATAAATGCTTTGCCACAAGTAACTGTAATGGTGGTTGAAGGAGCCGCCATGGCTGGGGGTCTTGGTCTGGCTTGTAGTGGCGATTTTATTATTACACATAAGGATACTCGATTTTCTTTAACAGAAACGATGATTGGATTGACACCAGCACAGATTTCACCCTTCGTCATACAAAGATTGGGCTTTGCAAAAGGGAAACAACTAATGCTATCAGGCACACAAATCAATGGAGAAGAAGCTGTAACTATTGGTCTTGCTGATTTTGCTGGTAATACAGATTCTGAACTTGAGGAGCTTGAACAAAATATTAAAACTCAGGTATTAAAATGCGCACCAGGTGCAGTTGCGGAAACAAAACGGTTGATTGGACTTATTGCGAAAATACCAAGGGAAGAAATGGTATCCAAAGCAGGTGAAAGTTTTGCTGAACGGGTATTGAGTGATGAAGGTCGTGAAGGAATTGCTTCATTTCTTGAAAAGCGGAAACCAGGATGGTCAGTGTGAAGTAAAGTAATCATTTGAGAACACAAAGCCTTAATTAAAACAGTTCAGGAATTTGTTGAAAATGAAATCAGGCTTTACTTGGATGAATGGGAAGACACTTGATTTTGACAGCACACAGATCATGCGGGATTTGACCAGCCGCCAGATGGGATTTTAAAGAAAGGAAAAGTAATGAGTACATTAAAAAATAAAACTGTATTTATCACTGGTGCAAGCCGTGGAATTGGAAAAGCTATAGGATTGAAACTTGCTAGCGAAGGCGCAAACATAGTTATTGCTGCAAAAACAACTGAACCTCATCCAAAATTACCCGGTACAATTTATACTGCTGCAGAAGAGATGGATGCAGCTGGCGGAAAAGGACTTCCCATTTGTACGGACATACGCTTTGAAGAACAGGTACAGTCCGCTGTGGAGAAAACTGTAGAGACTTTTGGTAGGATTGACGTTTTAATAAACAATGCTAGCGCTATTCAGCTCACCGGAACAGTGGCAACTGAAATGAAAAGATACGACCTTATGCACCAGATTAATGTCCGCGGTACCTACATGACATCAAAGCTTTGTATTCCACATTTAAAGAAAGCAGATAACCCTCACATTCTCAATTTATCTCCACCACTTAATATGGAAACGAAATGGTTCGCTCCTCATGTAGCTTATACCATGTCCAAATTTGGAATGAGCATGTGTGTATTGGGAATGTCTGGTGAACTGAAGAATGAACGGATAGCCGTTAATGGTTTATGGCCAAAAACTGTAATTAAAACAGCTGCAGTACAAAATCTTCTGGGGGGCGATGAAGTAATGCAAAAAGCACGTTCGCCAGAAATTATGGGTGATGCCGCTTATACCATATTATGTAAAGACAGTAAAACTTGTACGGGAAATTACTTTGTTGATGAAGATTTATTGCGATCAGAGGGAATCACTGACTTTAGCAAGTACGCACAAGTGCCTGACAATGAATTAATGCCGGATTTCTTTTTATAGTATGATTTAGGCATACATTTCCTTTATCAGATCCTGATAATGCTCAATAACAACCTTCCGTTTCACTTTTAAAGTCGGGGTTACTTCATCCTTATCCTGATCTAATTCTTCCTCAAGGATACGGAATTTTTTAACAGTTTCATAACTGGCTAAATCGCGATTTAAACCAGATATTTCATGATGCAATAGATCCAGTACTTCCTGTTTCTTCGATAGGTCAGCTAAATCTTGGTACATTATTTTCTTATCCCTCGCAAACTTGGCGATTTCATCCTCATCTAGAGTTACCAGTGCAGTAAGATATGGTTTTTTATCACCGTAGACCATTGCCAGACTTATGTAAGGACTTGTCTTAAGTAAATTTTCAATATTTTGCGGGGCAACATTTTTTCCACCTGCCGTAATGATAATATCTTTTTTTCTATCAGTTATAAATAAATAGCCTTCTTCATCTAAATACCCAATATCTCCCGTGTGCAACCATATATCGCCCTTTTCATCAGGTATTAATAATTCATTAGTGGCTTCTTCGTTATTATAATATCCTGAAATGTTCTGTGGACATCGGGTACATATTTCTCCATCTTCGGCAATTCTTATTTCAGTATCAGCTAAGGCTTGTCCAACAGAACCTATTTTTGCTTTTCCCATTTTATTTCCTGTCACTATTCCGGTTGTTTCAGTCAATCCATAGCCTTCGTAAATATCAAGTCCAATCCAATGGAAATATCGAATAATATTCGGCGAAATTGGCGCAGCGCCTGATATCAAGAACCGTATGTTACCACCAAACATATCCTTTATTTTTCTATATACGAGAAAATGTGCTAATATTTTATTTAGTTTAAGCCAAAGGTTGGGTTTTCCACCTTGATCTTTCAATTCCGTATAATTTTTCCCAACGCCCAAAGCCCAGTTGTATATTGTCTTTTGAAATAATGACGCATCTTTTATAGCTATAGAAATTCTAGCATAAAATTTTTCAAATACTCTCGGAGTGCCAAACATAATAGTTGGACCGCTTTGTCTAAGGTTATAAGGCATGTCTTCTAAACTATCCGCGAAAACTGTGACATAACCTGAATACAGTTTTATAAAATGGCCCAGCAGCCTTTCTGCTATATGCGATAGTGGTAAATAGGAAATTCCCAAATCTGTCCTATAAGTAGGTAACATATCAGGCAAATTCTTTGCCACAGTAATGACGTTTTTACTATTAAACATACCCGCTTTAGGATTACCCGTGGTTCCTGATGTATAAGTAAAACTGATGATGTCGTTGGGTTTGACCAATTTTAACCTTTCTTCAAATTTTCCTGTATTTTCACCGCGATGCAATTGACCTAAATCACGATAGCCATCTAGTGAAATTACATTTGGTAAATTCCGCGGATAATATTTGTCAATAACTACAATTTTCTTTACCATTGGTAAATCTTTCCAGATTACCAACATCTTATCTAATTGTTCTTGATCTTCAGCAAATACAACTTTGCTTTCACTATGTTTCACAATGTATTTAACCTGTTCTTCTGTATTCGAAGGATATACAGGTGCTGTAATACAACCGATACCCATTATTGCCATATCCAATACGACCCATTCCATTCGCGTCTCACTGATGATAGAAATCTTATCTCCGGATTTTAACCCTTGCGCAATTAAAGCGTGTCCTATATCTCGGGACCAGTCACCATAATCACCCCAAGTATGAGATTCCCATACGCCTCTTTGCTTACGCCACATGGTAATATCATCGCGATAATTTTCGACATTATGCCAAAAAAGTTCTGGTACCGTGTTTATGCTGGTTATATCCGGTCTTTCCATTATCCTCCCCAGAGCTTGTCTCTGCGAGTGTATTTACCTTCTCCTAAATACTGTTCACGCACTTTTTCTTCATCAAGAAGATCTTCATATGTACCACTTAAAAATATTTTACCAGTGGTAATTACATAGCCATAGTCTGCTATTTTTAAGGCATGGTTAACGTTTTGCTCTACCAATAATATTGT
>CAJWGZ010000072.1 GCA_913041075.1 uncultured Fidelibacterota bacterium
GAATCGGGAATGGGATGAAAGGGATATCAATATCTCAGCAGGACAGCTTATTTATGCAGATGACCGGTCCGGCGTTTTCAACCTATACGTAATTGATGAGAAAACTATGACTGGCGGATATATCACGAATGTAATGGGCGGTGCATTTATGCCTGCCGTAAATGCTTTGGGTCAGGTAGCATATTCTCTTTATGAGAATGGATCATATAAAATAGCTGTCCTGGATAGTATTGCTTTCGTGGACCAAAAAACTGTAGGCTATGATCCTGGTTACTGGCAACGGAATTCAGGACTTGCGGAACCGATTATTGAACAGGTTGATTTACCTGCGAAATCGTATAAGGATGATTTTACAACCATGTTTGTGAGTCCCAAAATAATGGGCGATTATGAAACGATCAAGTTGGGTTGGTATTTCTTTTCAAATGAAATTCTTGATCGTTTAAGTCTTTTTGGCGGTGCTTCCATGAATACAGCAAAAGACTTGGACCTGTTTTTTATTTTTGAATTTCGGCGATTATATCCAACTCTATTCGCTGAGGTATTTTATTTAACAAGGAATATCCAGGAAAAAAATCAGTATTCTGTATATCCGTTGGATGATCGTCTACGTTTTCGTCTGATTCAATTTGATAGTGGGTTGCGTTTTCCTTTATTTGGTCTAGGAAAACTGGAATTATTTACTTCTTGGCAACAATATAGAGCATTTATCAAAGAGACCGTGGAGGGCATCCAAGGATTGGAAGCAAGCCTGGCCTATGATTATTACAAAGGACTTATTTCTGGTGTCAGATTATCAGTTAATGGTGTCAAACGATTAGTGGATAGCGATATTAATCCTTCAAGAGGATTTAAGTTGGATGTAGATATCACCTATGAAAAAAATAAGTTTATTGAAGGATTGGACCTTTCTGATGCAGGGACATTAGTACCAAACTGGGCGAATAATGATCTTTGGCGAATGCAGCAATCAAGTTCTTTGTTCTTTGCCATTCCTACTACTAACCGTATGACAATTAGTCTGGAGTCAATTGCTGGAACCATCAGTAATGTAGAAGCAGATTCTTTTTTTCATTTTTTCGCTGGTGGACTAAATGGTTTGAAAGGCTATCCTTTTTACAGTATTGAAGGCAAGTCCATCGCTATTGCAACAGGGACGCTACGAGTACCAATTTTCCGCGAAAAACATATACCATTGAGTTGGTTTATTTTGCAAAACTGCACGCTAGGTTTTATCGGACAAATTGGGGATGCCTGGAGCCAGACCATGGAAGAACCAAACTGGTTGCGTTCGGTGGGAATTCAATGGCGAATTAATGGGTTTTCCTTTTATAACTTCCCGACCGCTATTGGATTAGAATTACACCAAGGATTGGATACATTCCAGCGACAAATAAATAATAAAAGTGTAACTTATGGTCAGGAACAACGGTTTTACCTGACTATCTTATTCGGATTTTGATAACATGAGGTATTTATTAATCATTTTTGCAATGACCAGTTACTTGGGTGCTAATGATCTGTACAACCTTGATAGCCGATTCCAACCAGCGGTTACAACAAATTTCTTTTTTCTGGATCAAGATTCGTTGCCTGCTGCACTAGAGATAGTTGAGCAAGAGGATTCTCTAGTTATCTATCCAGCGCGACCAATGCTTTATTCCTTAATTCTTCCTGGCGTTGGTCAATGGTATAATAAATCACCAGTATGGAAAATTGGGCTATTCGCAGGTATTGAAGCGGCTTCTATTTTCAGTAGGTTACAATGGCGAAAAAAAGCCGAAGATATTCGTCTAAAATATGAAATATTCGCAGATGATAACTGGGATTTGGAAACATGGATATCTAATACTTTAAATACTCCCCTAGGGAATTATGCTGACGTACATATAAATGGTACTCATAAACTAATCCTGGTTTTATCAGGCAGCCTGGCTGAGCAATACGGGAACTACGTTTCTTCTGATTCATTAGAGAATAATGCTCATTGGGTTTATACGGGCGAAGTAAACGTACTTAGAGATAGAGATTTCTACGAAAATATTGGGAAATATGATCAATTTGTTGGCGGCTGGACTGATTGTTATGGCCCTGCAAATAACCAACTATGGTTTGAAGTAGAGAAGGATGTGGGCGACAGTACGGAGATAATTATTTCTACTCCTAATAAAGAGGATTATGTTGGTCAAAGGGCACGTTCAAATGATTACTTGAATATGGCAAAATATGCTGTGAGTGCGGTCATGTTCAACCATGTTATCAGCGCCTTGGAAGCTGTTTGGTCTACGCAAATTAGAAACAGACCAAAAAAAGAACAAAAAGTTCAAACCAATGTAGGATTATTATATGATCAACATTCGAAATACGGCGTTGGAGGGATTGCGGTATCACTACATTGGTAAGAAAATATTTTCTATATCTGATTTTTATCACCTTAAGTATTTTTTGGGGATGTGCATCCTTTCAATCACAACAGGAAGAGGATATTGAAGTACAATTTGAACGGGCGAAGAAGTTCCTTGATAAGAAGAAGTATTTGCGTGCCCAGGAGGAATTTAACAATCTGGTGATTAGAGGTACTCATACTGACCTTGGTGATGATGCGCAATTTTACCTGGCGGAATCATATTATTTGAATAAAGAATATCTTTTAGCGATTGCTGAATATGACCGACTCATTAGGCGTATGGGATTTAGTCCGTATGTAGAAAAGGCCCGCTGGCGAGTGTGTCAAAGTTATGTGAAGGAGTCTCCCAAATACTATAAAGATCAGACCCATACAGAAAAAGCATTGAATAAACTACAGGAGCTTCTTGATGATTATTCGAATTCCGAATACAGAGAAGAAGCGAAGGGACTGATTGATGAATTGCGCAATAAATTGGCCAGGAAGGAATATGCAACCGGTGTTCTTTACATAAAAATGGAGGAATACCAATCGGCAATTATGGCTTTTGAGGGTTTAATCGATAATTACTATGATACAGATATAATGGAAAAGGGTCATGTTGGTATTATACGCTGCTATAGTAAAATGAAGAAAAAGAAAGAAGCGGAACAATACTTCGCTGAACACGAAAGTCAAATAATTTCGACTGATCTACGGCAGGATGCATTAAGCTATATTCAAAAAATAAAGACTCCCGATTAAATGTCTAGGGGAAAAAAGATCTGTTTGTTTGGTGGCACATTCGATCCACCGCATATTGGGCATCTGCTTGTTGCTCAGACAATTTTTGAAGCTGAAAATTTTGATAAAATTGTTTTTATTCCGACATTTAAAACTCCGCAAAAAAATAATATTACCGATATAAAAGATCGTCTGGCAATGTTAAGAATGGGTGTTACCAGTAATCCAAATTTTGAGATTAGTGATCTTGAAATTCAACGAGGCGGCACCAGCTATACAATAGATACAGTCAGGGAGTACAAAAGTGATCAAGATTATGATTCTAGGGAATTGTACTATTTGATAGGTAGTGACTCACTGCAGACTTTTCATACCTGGAAAGAGCCAAGGGAAATACTTGACGAATGTCAAGTTATTGTTGCTCTAAGGCCAGGGTTTCGTCCAAGTGATATATCAAATTGGATATTACGTAAGGTGCGATTTGCCAGTATCCCACGATTTGAAATATCTTCCTCAACGATCCGGTCGCGCTGGCAAGAAAATAAAACAATTCGCTACATGGTAACCCAACCGGTATGGGAATATATAAATGACCACGGTATTTATAAGTGATATGTGATAATTTTTCAGTGCTTTTGTGAGCATCGGATTCACCTACTTAATTATCGGCAGCGTCGTGTTGTTCTATGGCGCCGATTGGATTATAAAAGGTGGCAGTCAATTAGCAAAATATTTTGGTTTATCAAACATAGTGATTGGTTTAACGGTGGTTGCATTTGGTACGTCATTACCTGAATTGGTCGTTAGTCTTGCGGCGGCGCTTGAAGGATCACCTACTATCGCAGTTGGTAATGTTATCGGATCAAATATCGCCAATGTTGGGCTGGTCCTGGGCTTAAGTTCCCTTGTCTTTCCCCTAACGATAAAATTCACCCAGGTAAAAATAGACCTGGGTATTTACATGATTGTATGTTTGCTTTTTACCTACTTTTGCATGGATGGTGAAATAATCCGCATGGAGGGGCTGATTCTGTTCGTTTGTATAATAGCATATACCTGGTTTGCTATTACACATCCCGCAAAGAAAAAGGATCCTGAAATTGATCAAATAAACCCAAACGTACCTTTATCAAAATCATTATTACTGATCCTGTTAGGAATCCTATCGCTTTCTTTTGGTGCAAATATATTTATTACTGGTGCGATCGATATTGCACGTTATTTTGGTATAAGCGAAGTAGTAATTGGCATGACTATTGTTGCCCTGGGTACTTCCTTACCTGAACTTGCAACTTCGGTCATTGCTGCATTTCGAAAGGAAAGTGCTATATCGATCGGTAATATCATTGGTTCCAATTTATTTAATTTGCTATCAGTAATTGGACTTGTTTCAATGATAAGTCCACTAGAATCGCCTAAAGAAATCATACACTTTGAAATTCCCTATATGGTTGTTTATGGATTGGTTTTGGTCCCTATTAGTCTTATGCCCCAGCCTATCCATCGAGGAACGGCGCTTTTGCTTTTACTAGGTTATGGTATGTTTATTTTCCAGATATTTTAAATCGTGAATTCAATTATGTATTCATGGACAAGCGCTAACACAAATCTTAGATTTAACATATGATTCAGATGGAAAATGTGACCTATTCCTATGAGAAAGGTTACGGAGTGAAGAATGTCAACTTTACTATAGATGATGCTGAATTCGCATTTTTAATTGGTCCAACCGGGTCAGGAAAAACCACAATTATGAAATTGATCTACATGGCCTTGTTCCCGCAAAGTGGTGTGGTTACGACAGGCAGATTTCGATCCGACAAAATTAAAAAGAGAAAAATCCCCTTTTTGCGTCGCAGTGTCGGGATGATATTCCAAGACTATCATTTACTACGTGACCGGAATTTATATGAAAATATAGCGCTACCCCTTTATGTTATTGGGGCAAGACATAGTGAAATAGCGGATCGTGTGGAAAATATGATCGATCAGGTTGGACTTGTAGGAAAAGAAAATCATGCGCCAGATGAATTATCTGGCGGAGAACAACAACGTGCATGTATAGCACGAGCATTGGTAAAAGATCCTGAAATTATCCTGGCAGATGAACCCACTGGAAATCTTGACCCTATTACATCTTTTGAACTGCTGAAACTATTAGAAGCCGTTAATCATGAAGGAACCGCAGTATTGATGGCCTCCCATAACTATAACCTAATAAAAGGGCGCGGGCATAGAATTATGG
>CAJWGZ010000073.1 GCA_913041075.1 uncultured Fidelibacterota bacterium
TAAAATCTTTTTTATGGCTTGGATAAGAAAATCATGCACGTAGATGATGTGTCCCTGGCGCCTGTCATTGTATAATTCAATAAATGCCTTAAACTTTTCTGCTGTCGATCCCCAGCGTTTATCTTTCTTCCATTCTACCAGGGTGATTAAATCTGCATCAGACATATCCTGTTCAGTTTGAAATACTTCATGATATACAAGGGCATCTGTCAAAGATATAAGGATCTCATTACCTGTGATAAATACCTTATCATTGGCTTCCTGAATACCATTTATTAAATGATTGACCGCAAGTTCTTCGCGACTAAGATCTTCCACAAGCGAACCCTGGAGATCAACCGCTGTTATATTGACTAATAAAGGACTGCTGTGTACCCGTGAATAATGGGCAAGTGATATCTGAGTGTCAGATATATAAAGGGCGATCACGCCAGTAGGTCACTGGTCCCAACTGCGCGATCCATCTTCAATATAGCCATGATTACGAGTCTTGAATGAGAATAAAAGATATCTTCCTTCGCTATAAATGCCTTCTATCGGACTGGCAACCCGTAATACCTCGCCTTCATCTTTTAGATTGACCGCTATTTTTTCTCTGGTTAGGGGACAGTAAAAGTTCGAAGAATCGGGCATGTAACTATCATAATACGATACCACTTCAGATCGCTGTTTCTTCTCAAAGCCAAGATCAGCAATAAACCCTTCTTCGATCAAAATGGTGGGCAAATCTTTCTTTGTGACAAAGCTGGTATCATTTCGGTTCATTTCTTCAGAAAATGTCACTACTGTATGAATGGTATCGATGAGCGTATCACGGCGTGTCTTAAGAATACCAAATGTTGTATCGAATTCTACGTCATATCCTTCCGGTACCAATACGTTCACACTTTCCCCCGCTAATTCAAAGGTGCGTTCACCTAAATAGGTGGAATCGGCCATAACAGAATCACGGACTGCATTCACAACATTCATAGCCCAAAGTCCATTTTCTTCATAGCCATCAGTCAAGATTTTATAAAAATATTCCACGTCATGTACAGTCTGGATATTAAATCTCGCATCCTCCGCAACCCTTACTTCTTCGACCCAGATGGCACTTGGCACATATATAGTGATGATCATGAATAAAAATGCTATTACAATGAATAGTTCTATCAGGTCTGAGTACTTTTTCCGCTTGATCAAATCCATTGTAGTAAAATTCCTTAGTTCAATATTATGTGCGTTTTAACCTTATCGAGTGTTTTACTGCCAATCCCCTTGACATTCTTAAGTTCCTCAATTGTGTTAAATCTACCTAAATCAGTTCTGTAGCGCATAATTCGCTCTGCAGTCACCGGCCCAATTGATGGTAATTTGACCAATTCACCTTTCCCGGCCGTATTAATATTAACCAAAATTTGGGACGATTCTTTGCTCTTTTCTACTGCAAATTCTGCGACATCAGTGTATGGTGTCTTTGACGAACTAGAATGATCCAATAGTCCAGAATTTACGTCCGCTTTAAATACCGCTGCCTGCTCTACCTCTTTTGGTATGGATCCAGGTTCCAGCAATGTATTTTTATACACCGTTGCTAATACGCCAAGTGTCAATGCGGCCAATAAAAACTTCAATACTAATTTTTCCTGTTTTGTTACCAGCTGCACTAGATTTTTATTTTTTGGAATATATTTTTTGGCACACCGTCTGCGACAGCCAGATCCTCAAATAATTTCCGCGTATTTTTTGATAGTTTTTTTGGTGTTTCAATATGAATTCTCACTAATTGGTCTCCCCTGCTCGATCGACGGACACGAGGAAATCCCTTGCTCCGCATTCGTAAAATTTGTCCCGCTTGAATACCCGCGGGTATTTTTAGCTTTGCTTTCCCATCTAAGGTTGGTACTTCTAATGTTGATCCAAGAGCTG
Organism: uncultured Fidelibacterota bacterium; assembly: GCA_913041075.1. Classification (GTDB taxonomy): domain Bacteria; phylum Fidelibacterota; class Marinisomatia; order Marinisomatales; family TCS55. The sequence goes on from CAJWGZ010000073.1 coordinate 1,912, forward strand.
CTTGCGAAAAAGTAATATGCGCTTCAATGAGAACATCTTCACCATTCCGTATGAAATAATCGTGATCTTTTTCCTCAAACAATACGTTGAGGTCACCGGCCACACCATTGCTATCTTCATTACCCTTCCCATCAACTGTCATGTAATTCCCTTCTTCAACGCCAGCAGGTATCTTAATTTTAATTGTTTCTTCTTTCTTGATCATTCCATCAGGGCCGGCACCACTTGGCCGATTACCTACTATCTTTCCAGATCCATGACAGTAAGGACACGTCGATGAAGAACGCATTTGACCCAGTATTGTGTTTGATATCTGCGAAACCTGACCGTGTCCGTGACAAGTGGTACAATTCGTAAATTTCGTTCCCGGGGCTACTACAGATCGCTTGATCTTAATCGTTTTTTCCACGCCGCTGGCAATGTCTTCTAGGTTTAATTGTATTCGTATACGTATATCCTTTCCACGCTGTCGACCGCCTCTCCGTCTGCTACCTCCAAAAAAACTGCTGAATATATCATCACCACCAAAAATATCCCCAAATTGGCTGAAAATATCATCCATGGACATATGTACACCACCGCCAAACCCACTGCCTTGCTGTCCCATGCCAACACCAGCATGACCAAACTGATCATATTGCGCCCGTTTATTACTATCACTCAACACACCATACGCTTCAGCGGCTTCCTTGAATGTTTTTTCCGCTTCCTTATCATCCGGGTTTTTATCAGGATGATACTTCAGTGCAATTTTACGGTAAGCCCGCTTGAGTTCAACGCTGGAAGCATCACGATTCACACCCAGAATTTCATAAAAATCTCTCATGTTTTATTTACCACTACTTTGGCGTGACGGATAACACGATCCCTGTACTTGTATCCTTTTTCAAAGACTTCAATAATCTCATTATCATTTTTTTCTTCTTCCTGCCGTACCATTAATGCATCGTGCAATTCCGAATCAAGTAAATCGCCAACTTCACCAAAAGAAGCAACATCTAGATCCAAAAATATTTTTTCAACCTTGGAATGAATAAGTGCCATACCTTCTTTTAAACTTTGATCGAGATCGTCATTGTTCTCTACAGCAGCGTAAAGTCTTTCCAGATCATCTACAACACTGATCATAGCTTTGATAACATCCTTACCTTCATACCGAATCAGATCTATAATCTCTTTTTCTTTCCTTTTTCGAAAATTTTCAAATTCTGCTTTCAAACGCAGTTGCTTATCCTCCACATTCGTAAGCTGCTTGGTTAATTCTTCGATAACGAGTTTATCCTTATTAATCTTTGCAGCAGGTTTAGCACCTTTTTTTACAGGTGCATTTTCTTTCTCACGTATTTTCTTCTTCTTTTTATCTTCTTTAGGAGACATTGCCTATAATTTCTGTGAAATTTGTTAATATTGTTTTTATTTGTTCGTACGGCAGCCGTGTTGGTCCCAATATTGCCATTTGACCGCGAATATTTGCATTACCAAAGGGATTGGTCACTATTGAACAACCAGTAAAATTGGAATCACCCATTTCCTTTCCGATCAGAATATTTTCACTATCAGCTATCAAATATTTATCAAAATACCCCTCCAGGGATTCTTCATTGAACAAGGCCATTAAGGTTTGCAATTTCTTAATTTCATGAAATTCGGGATAATCTAATAATTGTGAAAATGATGACGTATAGATCAATTTGTCACCAGAAATAACAAAATGTTTATCGGAATTTTGAATCAACACCTGCACAATCTCATGATCATATACATCTGTTTCCCGCATCCGATCCAGTATCGTATCCTGAATTTCATCTAAAGACAGTCCCAGCAATCTATCCTTCAGTGCTTGATTAATGATTTCAAGGACCGAGTCTTTTATAGCAAGATCAAGATTTAGCACAACGGAGCGTATGAAACCAGACTTTAAGGCCAATACTACCATGATACGATCCGACGCCATTTGTACCAGCTCAATATCAGTTAAAATACTTCTTTGTTGATGGGAAACCATCACTACGCCAAAAAGGCGGCTGATCTTACCAAGCATTAATGCGGTTGCCTGCAGCAAGTCTTCGAGATTATCTGCCACTGCAGATAAACTATTTGAAACATTATCATATTCATCGATCATACTGGTATTATCTTGGATAAGTGTATCCACATAGTACCTGTAACCACTATCAGTAGGTAATCTTCCCGAAGAGGTATGCATATGTTTCAACAGGCCTTTTTTCTCCAAAGCTGCCAGTGTATTTCGAATTGTAGCTGGACTGATTGAATGAAAATAGCGTTGGTACAATTTTTGCGAGCTGATTGGTAGGCCAGAAGATATGAAATCCTCAATGGTTGTTTTAAGAATCAAATTTTCTCTATCATTCAGTTGCATCATTTTTTATTTAATTATATCTAAGAAAATTAGATAATTATCTGTGAATATTTCAACAAAGCAACCACACTTCAGAAATTATGGCAGGAAGCGGGTCACTGCTAGCAAGCTACCAATAAAACTTATTGATATTCCAATAAACAACATCCATGATAAGGCAGCAGGGTCCATACGTATCGTCATTGTACTGAATTGGGTCAAGAAATTATTGCCTATCTGTAAAAATACTGCTAGTACCAGAAATGCAATCAATGATCCAATAAAACCTTGTAGAATTCCTTCGATTAAAAATGGTACTTTGACAAATGTATTAGTTGCGCCTATTATATGTAAATCCTGAACTAGATCTTTCTTAGCATAGATCGTTAATTTTATTGTGTTTAATATGATACTTATTGTGATAAGGATTATGCCAAATGATACCACTGAGAATATTTTTGTAAATCGACTATGGAATGCTTCAATGCGCTGAATGAGTTTTCCTTGATGATCTATATTATCAATGCCTGGAAAACTCTCAATGCGAGTGACAATTGGCATGATATCTAATTCAAAATTACCAGTTCTATTCAAATTAATTACGCAACTCATCGGCAGGGGATTACGTTGAATGTAATCCAAAATATTCTCACCAAACTGTTTCTCAAATATTTTGGTAGCGCTTTCCTTATCGATAAATGTTGTATTCCTAACACCGGATAAAGATTCAATTTTCTCGACCACTTCTAGCGCTTCTTCCTTGGCCAAATCAGCTTCGAAAAACACTTCGATTTTATACTTAGAACGTAAATAATAAATCAATTTATTCGTATTCTTGCCGATAATAAACAATGAGCCAATAATAATCATGGTCAGAAAAACTGAAAATACAGCAGCAAATACAGTCAATTTATGTCGTATTAGATTGCGAAAACCTTCGGCAAAAAGAAATAATGCGCGGTCGAGCATCAGTTTTTCCGCAAAAGACCTTGTTGAATTTCCATAATTCTATGCCCGCGCCCTTTTATTAGGTTATAGTTATGGGAGGCCATCAA
>CAJWGZ010000074.1 GCA_913041075.1 uncultured Fidelibacterota bacterium
GACACCTTATAAATTAATTAAATTATAGATTCAATTTTAGGCATTAGCCTAATGAGTTCCTGAGTATATGGGTGTTCTGGATTGTTGAATAATTCCTCAGTCTCTTTTGTTTCACAAACACTACCATTTTTAAGCACTACAATTCTATTACACATTTGTCTAATTACAGGAAGATCATGACTAATAAACAAAATAGTCATGTGAAGTTCATCCTGAATATCTTTTAAAAGATTTAATATTTGTGCTTGTATACTCACATCCAAAGCAGAAGTAGGCTCATCACAAATTAATAAGCGTGGTCTTGTGGCTAAAGCTCTAGCAATTGATATTCTTTGTCTTTGTCCCCCAGAAAATTCATGAGGATATCGATCCAATGATTGTCTTGTCATTCCAACAATATCTATCAAATCGTAAACATTTTGTGCGAGTTCATTACGACTAATATTTTTTTGAAAAAACTTTATTGGTTCAGATATTATGTCTCTTACTTTAAATCTTGGGTTCAAAGATGAATACGGATCTTGAAATATCATCTGAATTTGCCCCCTACTCTTATCAATTTGGTATTTTCTGTTTGAATTATAAAGTGAGATATTATTATAAAAAATTTCCCCATTAGTTGGCCTTACTAGTCCTGTAATAATTTTTGCTATTGTTGATTTTCCTGAACCAGATTCACCAACTAAACCTAGAGTTTCACCTTCAAATAGTTCAAAAGATACATTATCAACTGCCTTCACTACTTTATCAGTGGACTCATTTTTTGATCCAAATGAAATATTAATTGCCAAAGATCTATCATCAAAAATTTTAGTAACGTCTGTCAGTTTTAATAATTTTTGATTTTTATTCTCTCTTATCCCCCAGGTTTTAATAATATTTTTTGTTAAATTTTTAGAATCAGATGTAATTTCTTTTCCATCAGGACTAATAAGTTTGAATCTATCAATTTTTTTATTTGTGGGAGGCACAGAAATAACTAAACTTCTAGCCTCATTAGATTTAGGGTTCGTTAATAATTCTTTTGTATCACCTTGCTCAACAATAAGTCCATCTCTCATAACAATAACTTTATTTGTTGTCTCAGCAATAACACCCATGTCATGTGTAATAATAATTACTCCTAAATTTCTTTTTTTAGTAAGATCTTTAAGTAATTCCAGTATTTGATATTGAATACTTACATCTAAAGCAGTTGTAGGTTCATCAGCTATAATTAAATCTGGTTCACAACTTATTGCTAAAGCAATAACAACCCTTTGGCGCATACCTCCGCTAAATTGATGAGGATAATCTTCAATTCTTTTTTCAGCATTATCTATTCCTACTTCTTTTAAGAGTTGAATGGATTTTTTTAATGCATCTTGATAGCCTAAATTTAGATGTGTTTGAATAGTTTCAATTAATTGATCTTTTATTTTAAATAATGGATTTAAGGATGTTTGAGGATCTTGAAAAACAAATCCAATTTTCTTTCCTCTAATTTTTTGAATGAGCTCTTCGTTATCTCTTAATTCATTATTATCAATTTTAATTGACCCATTTGTTATTTCGCCTGGAGGATCAATTAAATTTATGATGGCATTTGCAATAGTAGATTTTCCAGAGCCAGATTCACCAACTATTCCTAATATTTCTCCCCTTTCCAAAGTAAATTCAACATTTTTACTAGCAACAATTGTTTCTTTTCTAGTTGGATAACTTATATCTAAATTTTTAACTTCTAAAAAACTCATCTCTTTTTTAATTTTGGATTTAAGGCATCTCTCATCCAATCTCCTAATAGGTTAATAGATAAAGCTAAAACGATTAAAAATATAGCTGGAAAAAATGTAATCCACCATTCACCTGAAAATAAAAAATTATTTCCAAATCTTATTAATGTTCCTAGTGAAGGTGTTGTAGGTGGAACCCCAACACCTAAAAAACTTAATGTAGATTCTGTAATTATTGCAAGAGCTAATCCTATTGTTGCAATAACCAAGATAGGTCTAAGTATGTTTGGTAATATATGTTTAAACATAATGAGAATGTTTGATAATCCTATAATTCTCGAAGCTGATACATATTCTTTATTTTTTTCAACTAGAGTAGATGCTCTAGAAACTCTAGCGAACTGTGGCCATTCAGAGATACCAATTGCAAAAATTAATACATACATTACCATTTCATCATGCATTGATTGTGTAATGATTGATCTGGCTATACCATATACGAGTAAAGCCATTAGAATGCTTGGTATTGTTAATTGGACATCTGTAAGCCGCATAACAACTATCTCATACATACCACCTATATAACCAGCAGTAACACCAAGGAATACTCCAAGTACCATAGCAAAAATTATTGATGAAAATCCTACGATTAATGAAATTCTTGAACCATAGATCATTGTTGAGAACATATCTCTTCCTTGTTGATCAGTCCCAAGAATAAAGCTAGAACTACCACCCTCAGACCACATAGGTGGAGTAAATGCATCCATTAATGAAACTGTAGCTGGGTCAAAAGGATTGTAGGGAGCAACTATTCCAGCAAAAACTGAACAAAGACAAATAATCAAAAAAATAGTAGAAGAGATAATTGCAATTTTTGAATTAAAAAAGCTATACCCTATATCGGTATCATAAATTTTATTAATTGTTTTGGATAACATCGCTAACCCTTCTCTTCCTTAAGTCTTATTCTTGGATCGATAAAATAATATGTGATATCAACAATGAAATTTATCATAACAAAAATAAAAGCAACCATAATCATGTAGGCTGACATTATGGGTATATCAACAAAGTAGACTGCATTAATAAATAGTGCGCCCATACCAGGCCATTGGAAAACTGTTTCTGTAATAATTGAAAAGGCTATTAAAGTTCCAATATTAATACCAGTAATAGTAATTACAGGTATTAAGCCATTTTTAAGCGCATGCTTATAATTGATAATATTTCTTTTAATGCCTCTAGCTTTAGCAAATTTAATATAATCCGTTTGAAGTATTTCCATCATTTCCGCACGAACTAATCTGATCACATATGTCATTTGAAATAAACTTAATGTGATCGAGGGTAAGATTAATGCCTTAAGTCCAGAAGTAGTTAAAAGACCTGTTGTCCAAAAACCTAACTCTGTAACTTCGCCTCTTCCAAAAGAAGGAAGAACTCCCAGTATTACAGAAAAAAAGTAAATTAACATTATCCCTATAATGAATGTTGGAAGCGAAACGCCAGCAAGTGAAATGACAAGGATAATATTTGAAATAAAACTATCTCTATGGATGCCTGTATAGACACCTAAAATGACTCCCAATATTATCGCAAGCAAAGCAGATACAAATACTAATTCTAGAGTAGCTGGCATTCTTTCTGCAACTAAATCCGAAACTTCTCTTTTTAATTGATAAGATATGCCAAAATCGCCTTGAATAACATTGCCTAAAAATCTTGAAAATTGAATATAGACAGGATCATTTAATCCCAGAACTTCTCTAACCTCATCTCGTCTTTGATCCGAAGCATCTTCTCCTGTCATACTATTGACTGGGTCTCCAACAAAATTGAATAAAGAAAAGGAAACAAAAGCAACAATAACCATTACAAGGATAGCTTGTAAAAGTCTTTTAAAGGTATAGCTAAACATGGAAAACTTGTTGATGTAAAGGAAGATATGTTACATCAACTTGAAATGTTTTTCTGGCCAGTTGCCTGGCCAGAAAATATAGATGTTTTTAGTTTACGTTTGCAAATCTAAATAATGGTTCGTTGTTCATTCTAATTGGAACATCGACATTACTTTTCGCTGCTTGGTTAACAACTTGGTGATGTAAAGGAAGATATGCTACATTATCTTGAGTAATATCCCAAGCTTCAGCAATCATAGCATTTCTTTTCTCTAGGTTTGTTTCAACACCCATTGACGCAACTAATTCGTCGACTCTAGCGTTACTGAAATTTACTTTATTCCAGCTACCAGAGCTTTCAAATAAGTATGAATATACATAGTGACTGTCAAAAGTTGGAACGCCCCAACCTAACATGTACATGTCACTAGTCATACCATTAGCATCACCCTCTTTTATTTCAGAGAAATGCTGACTCTTAGTTTTTGCATCAAGATTTACTGTAACCCCAATTTTTGCAAACATACTAATAGCTGCTACACAAATTGCTTCATCATTGATGTAACGATCATTAGGGCAATCTAATGTAAGCTCAAATCCGTCAGGATAACCAGCTTCAGCTAAAAGTTGTTTTGACAATTCAGGATCGTAAGGCAATCTTTGATCACGCGCTGCTGTGTGACCATTAACACCAGGAGCAGTAATAATACCTGCAGGTACACTTTGCCCTCTCATTACCTTATCCTTAATAGCGTCCATATCTAAAGCATGGTACATTGCCAGACGAACTCTTTTATCTGCAAAAGGATTTTTTCCTTTAACGTTAGATGAATTCAATTCAGCTGAACCTTGATCCATACCAAAGAAAATTGTTCTATTTTGAGGAGTCATTTTCACAACATGGCCTGCAGAAGATTTGAATCTTTCAAGATCTTGAACTGGTACAACATTAGTGTAATCGATTTCTCCAGAAAGAAGTGCTGCAACTCTTGTTGCATCATTTTTAATTGGAAGTAATTCAATTTGATCTAAGTTGTGTGTATAGTGATTTCCCCACCAGTTATCATTTTTTGTAAAAACAGTTCTTACATCCTGTTCTCTGAAAGTAATTTCAAATGGTCCAGTTCCATTTGCATTGGATGCGCAATAAGATGTCTCACCTGCATCCCAATTATATGAAACTTCACAACCATTTGCTTTTGCCCAGGCTTCAGACATTACAAATATCTGAGTTAATTGGTTTAAAAGAATTGGATTTGGTCCATCAGTTTTTACTTCAACAGTATGAGCATCAAGCGCTGTTGCTGATTTAACACTTTTAATTAAATCAACCATATCAGATGGAGCAGTCTTTGCTCTATTGATACTAAAAGCAACATCACCTGCTGTCAGCCATGATCCATCATGAAACTTCACACCCCTACGAAGGTTAAATACCCATGTATCATCAGATGTTGCCACCCATGACTCTGCAAGCTGAGGAAGTATTTCCATGTTAATACCTGGAGTTACCAAACCTTCATATACTTGACGAGAAACCATGTGAGTAGGTCCTTCATTTTGTGCATGCGGATCAAGTGTTAAAGAATCACCAGGCATTGACCATTTGATAGAATTAGCCAAAGTTGGTGAAAAAATACCCATGAGTAGCAATGACAAAACAATGCTTATAGTTTTTTTCATT
>CAJWGZ010000075.1 GCA_913041075.1 uncultured Fidelibacterota bacterium
CTTATTCCCCCTGTTTTGGTGTCTGACATTAAATGCTGTAATTATTTCTTTTATTTATTTACCTTGGACAGTGAGAATCTAATAACTAAAAATCTTACAATTTAAATATATCATAACATGCAAGATCCAATATGAAAGAAACAATAAATAAACCAATAATTACATTGATCATCGTTCTAAGTGGCATATTTATCATTAATCGCTCAAACCAGAATAAAATTGACCCTGGAGCTACTGAAATAATGTCATTTGAAATACTAGGACACATTAAATACTTGGCTTCGGACAATTTGAAAGGCCGGTTAACAGGAACGCCAGGATCAAAATTAGCCATTGATTACATTAGTAAGCATTGGGAAGCACAGGGTATTGAACCAGCGGGCACAAAAGGTTATAAGCAATCTTTCTCATTTATCAACAATGTATCGCTGGGTCAAAGAAATATGCTACGCATTCGTAATTCCAGAAAACAATATAAAGTGCAAAAAGATTTTATTCCTATAGGTTCATCGGGTAATGGAAGTGTAAATGAAGACGTTGTATTTATCGGGTACGGACTTGATATAAATGACTCCTTATCCTGGCACGATTATGCGGAGGTAGATGTGCGTGGTAAATGGGTGCTGCTACTATTAGATGGCCCTGATGGTGACAGCCCTCATTCACCTTATGGTAGACATAAAACTCTATATAATAAAATGATTGCCGCCAGGGATCACGGTGCAAGTGGCATTCTTTTCATGAATCGATTTGAAACTGCGGATGATAATAACCTGAGACCATTACAATACAGACAAAGTTCTTCCACGGCAGGGTTGCCAGTTATCCAGATAACACATTCGGTAGCTAATGAAATATTAATAAATCATGGACAGTCCATCGCTGAATTACGTTCAAAAATAGACGAACAATTAACACCACTATCATTCTTGGTTGGTTGTAAAGTATCGGCTAATGTGAACTTAAAGTTCGCTAAAGAAACAGCAAGTAATATAATCGGGTCTATTGAAGGGAATGATCCAGTATTAAAAGATGAATATATCGTAGTGGGTGCACATTTTGATCACCTGGGGTTAGGCGGTAGCAGATCGGGTTCTTTAGATCCAGATACGTTAATTATACACAACGGCGCTGATGATAATGCGTCCGGAACGGCCGGTATACTGGAATTAAGTTACAAATTGATGAGCAACAGACATTTATTGAAACGAAGTGTGTTATTCGTATGTTTCGATGCTGAGGAAAAAGGGCTATTGGGCTCGAAGTATTACGTTGAAAACCCAGTACGCAATATCAGTAATACTGCGATGATGGTTAATATGGATATGATCGGAAGACTGAACGATAACCCAGTTATTTTGGGGGGGGTCGGTAGTTCTGGGAATTTTGAGAACATCATAGCAGATGCTCGTAATAACCATACTTTAGATGTTGAAACAAACATGGGAGGAATGGATTTTGCGCGCAGTGATCACGCCAGTTTCTATCGCGAAAATATTCCTGTTTTATTTTTCTTTACTGGTGCACATGAAGATTATCATAAACCAACTGATGACTGGGATAAAATAGATTATCAGGGAGAAAAAGAGATTCTTGATTTCATATATGACCTGATCATAGACATTTCCCAATTACAAGAAAAACCTGCTTTTGCAGAAATTGAAACAAACACTACCAATAATCAGAATCCCGTATTTAAAGTAACCTTTGGAGTAATTCCGGCATATGGCAGTCAGAAAGTTGGGCTGGAAATAGATGGTGTATCAAAAAAGGATGGTCCCGCTGCCAAAGCTGGCATGAAAAAAGGTGATGTAATCACTGCAATAAATGGAAAAAATGTTCGAAATATTTATGATTACATGACAAGGCTGGCAGATTTAAAAGCTGGTCAAAAAGTAAAAGTAACAATAAATCGCGATGATGATGAGATGGAATTAACCCTGGAATTATAATTAATTTTCGATAATTCTGTTTTTTATCTCCTGCCGTAACTCCATTACAACACCTACATAATTATTGGAATGGTTGTAGGCAAATACAGATTTCCAATTCCTAGATCCTTTTGAGTAATCATCGTTATCAGGTTTATAACCATTTTTCAAGAGATAGTTGGCAATACTGCCTAGCACATCGGGCCATTCATCATGATGCCGTACACTGTCGCCGTCAAAATCAATAGCATAATTATTGAAACTTGAAGGAATGAATTGACCATAGCCAAATGCACCAGCGTAAGATCCCGATATTGAGTGGGGGTCAATTTTGTTATCGTGACATAAAATAATAAATTCAGCCAACTCTCTGGAGGCCCATTTCCCCTTGCGGGGTAATTGATGAATTAAGGTATACAAAGCATTAAATACGGTATATTGTCCATAATGCCTACCATAATTGCTTTCAATGCCTACAAGACTTACCAGTAAATATGGATCCACACGCATACTATCTGATACCTGCATTACCAATTTACTATTCTCTTTAAAAAACTCAATGCCTCCCATTAATCTTTTATCCGTCATAAATATTTTGCGGTAAACGTCCCAGCTTTTTTTCTCGTAAGGATTATTAAAAGAAGCGATGATCTTGGGGTGAATCTGAATTCCCGAATCGAGAAATGTACTTATTACATAATCCTTGGGAATATCCTTATTCTCAAGGTAAGGCCACACCTGTTGGAAAGCAGGATCATTCAATATATCTTCCCGCAGTGCTTTTTCATCCCCGGAAAATAATACCGAGAGGGTGACCAGCAGAAATAATGATCTCAGGATATAAAACATTAATACCTGAAATTAATAATCTTTCTACTTCGAATATCCCGCGATGAACTGCCAATCAATATTTCGAATTGTCCTGGTTCTGTAACCCAGTCGTTAGATCCGGGGTCAAAGAAAGATAGTGCAGTTTCGTCAAGTAAAATGTCAATCGGTTTGGATTCGCTTGCTTCCAAAGTAATCTTTTGAAACGCTTTCAGTTCTTGATAGGGTCTATCAATACTTGATTCCAAATCCCTGATATAACACTGAACTACCTCTTGTCCCTTACGTTGTCCAGAATTTTTTACTGTTATTGACAAATTTATTTTTTCACCGGACGTAATATTGCTTGGTCCTGCTATGGAACCATAATCAAACTTGGTGTAAGACAGGCCATGACCAAAAGGAAATAGTGGATCAACATTTTTTGTGTCATAGTGTCGATAACCAACATAAATCCCTTCATCATACAATACTTTCTTATCGCCAGGATAATATCCATGGGAAGGATTATCTTCCAGTATTTTTGGAAAAGTAACAGGTAATTTCCCGGATGGATTTACGTTTCCAAATATTACATTAGCAATTGCGTTTCCGCCTTCTTGCCCTGGCAGCCATACCTGTAAAATAGCTGGACTTTGATTAACCCATGGCATTTCAATGGGAGATCCTGTATTCATTATAACGATAGTATTTTGATTAACTTTTAATATTGATTCAATAAGTTCATCTTGTTTACCTGTCAATTTCATAGAGGGCCTGTCTTCTCCCTCTGATTCGTAATTATCTGAAGAGCCCACAACAATTATAGCCATATCTGCATTCCTAGCTAAATCAATAGCTAGAGATATTTCTGGTTCAGGCAATCTGCAGCCAATTTCCAAAAATCGGAATTTTTTCAGTAAATCAGCTACACCTGGCATAACTATCTTTAAGATGAACGAAAGGAAAAAACTAGGTTTAGCTGAATATTCAACTTTAATTGAATGCCTTCCAGATGATAATAAAATATTGCCGATTTTCGGTGCGGGAAGTAACCCACCAAATGCTGGTTTCCCTTTTTCATTCAATACTACTTTTTTACCATCAATAAATATTTTTGCCTTACCAAGCCCCGGATTAGCACTGAATCGATATTCGCCTGATTTCTTAGCAATAAAATCACCTGTCCATAACACCGAACCAAATACCCCCTCATCTATAATACCAAAAATTCGTAGTTCTTCATCTCGCTCGGTTTTAAAAGGGGCTCCAGTAAAATTATAGGATTGATAATATTCCCCTTGGAGACCTGTTTCCTCTGAACGTGAGTTTAGTCTTAGTGATGCAGCTTCCATCAATGGGACCGCAGGGTGATTTTCCACACCCTTATGGTAATTTACTTCAATATCATTTTTTCTCGCTAGGGCAGTTATACCCTGTAAGGGCGTAACGCTATATGCAGCGGTCACCCGGGCGCTCCCGCCGCCCTGATTTATTGACCGATTTGCGTTCGGTCCAATAATTGCTATGGAACGAACTTTTTCCGTATTTATAGGTAGCAATTTGTTTTCGTTTTTTAATAGAACTACTGATTCTTCTGCTACTTTTCTAGCGATTGTTTTGTTTATTTCCATCACATCTGAAAACTGATAAAGACTATCATTCAAATTTGGTTTTTTGTTTGTGGTCTTAAGTATTAACTGGATCATCCGTAAAGCGGCTTGATCAATAACATCTACTGTAACAGTGCCTTTTTTCAGGGCTTTTCTAAGAGGTTTCTCATAATAATTCCCCGGTCCGGGCATTTCGAGATCCAAAGAAGCATTTAAAGATTGTATGGTACTTTTGACACCACCCCAATCTGAAAGAAGAACACCAGTAAAACCATATTCTTTTCTGAGAATAGAATTCATGATATAATTATTTTCGGTTGCATGGCCACCATTTATTTGGTTATAGGCGGCCATAATCGTGAATGGCTGTGCTTCTTTAATAACGCGTCTATATGCTGGTAGGTAGATTTCACGTAAAGTTCTTTCAGAAATCTCTGCACTCACACTTTGCCTATTAGTTTCCTGATTATTGGCAATAAAATGCTTAACACTTGCGCCAACATTCTCACTTTGTAACCCTTTTACATATGCAGTACCCATTACGCCACTAAAGAATGGATCTTCAGAAAAAGTTTCGAAATTGCGTCCATTTAATGGTGTCCTAATAATATTCATAGTTGGGCCTAGCAAAACTTCCACTCCAAAAGCTCGACACTCTTTACCCAGCGCTTTACCTAATTTTTCGATAAGTGCTGGGTTCCATGTCGATCCCATACAAATACCCACAGGAAATGCAGTAGCCGGTTCATTATTATTGCTACGGACACCATTGGGGCCGTCCCATAACTGCAAACTGGGCAAATTCAACCGATCAATATTCTGTGTATCATAGGATCCCCGCCCAGATAAAAGGCTAACCTTTTCATCTAGGGTCATAACGGCAAGTAATTCTTGCGCTTGTTTATAAATACGATCATCTGCGGTATTATTATTGG